>JAIUNH010000109.1 GCA_020161965.1 Pseudomonadota bacterium | reverse complement strand
ACAAGGTTCGAAATCTTCTCGGTCGTCGCTTCGTCCAGCGCGTCCGCCTCGCGGTTCACCTTGGCGAAATGCGCGAGCTGCTCGTTGCTCGCCGAATTGAGGCGCGACAGGATCGCATCGATATTGGCCGCCTTGAAGCCACGCGGATCGGGGACGAAGGGATAGGCCGTCACGAAAGCCGGCTGCCCGAAATGGTCGTAAGCGCGATAGGCGTCGACCGCCGCGGCGGCGATCTTGGCGCGCGCGGCGGCGGCGCTCTCGCGCAGCGCGTCGAAGATCGGTTCCTTGAACTCGGGCTCCGACAGCAGCACTTCCCGGTCGATCGCGGCGACGATCACGTCGGCCTGAGTCAACGCATCGCGCAAGGCACGCCATTGCGCGGAATCCATCGGATCGGCTGCGTCGAGCGTCGCGCGGTTCAACGCGGCGATCTCACGGTGCGGCGCCTTCAAGCCGTCGGCGGCGGCGGTGAGCGCCGCGCGATGGCGTTCGATCCGGCCCGCGTCGAAAAACGCGCGGTGGCCGGCAAAGACCTTGGCCACGTCCGAATGCCGTTCGGCCTTGGCGAGGCTTTCGACATGCTGGCCCTGGTTGAAGAAGATCGAGTAGCTGACGCCATCGACGTTGGGCGAGGCCGCCTGCCCTGAAACGGTCGGGCCGCCATCCTGCTGGCACCCGGCCAGCATCAACGCCAAAACCGCGCCGTAAAGCGCGCGCCGAAATCCGATGAAACCCGCTGCCCCCCGCATACGTGCCTCTCCGTAAGACTTATCGATGTTTCGTATTTGTCCCTTACTACCTATAGCGAGAGCCTACTAAAAGTAAATGATTTTTCATTCAATGACTCACTGAGGTAATCGTCTGCCGGGAAATCCCCCGCCCCCACCCCGCCCTTGCCCGACTCGGGGCCGGACCGCCATAGTCGCGAACGGCGAATCCGGCGCGGAATCCCGCGCAAGAACAACGGGGAAACGGATGGGTCATCCGATCGAGCTACAGGCGGCTGACGGGCATAAATTCCAGGCGTGGCGTTCCGACCCGCCCGGTAAGCCCAAGGCTGGCCTGGTGATCCTCCAGGAGATTTTCGGGCTCAACGAGCACATCCGGAAAACCACCGATTCCTATGGGTATGACGGGTATTTGGCGATCGCGCCGGCCCTGTTCGACCGGGTAACGCCGGGCATCGAGCTTGGCTATGGCGAGGAAGACATCGCCAAGGGCCGCGACATCCGGGGCAAGGTGCCCAACGACAAGGCCGTGACCGACGTGGCGGCCTGCGCGCTGGCCCTGCAACGGGCCGGCTGCACCAAAATCGCGGTTATCGGCTATTGCTGGGGCGGCACGCTGGCTTGGCTCGCGGCGACCCGCGTGACCGGGTTGGATGCGTGCGTGTCCTATTACGGCGGCGGCGTCGTCCAGCATCTGAACGAGACCGCGCGCTGCCCGGTCCTGTTCCATTTCGGCGAAACCGACCATTCGATCCCGATGTCGGACGTGGAGAAGGTCGGCCGGGCCCTGCCCGACGCCGATCTGTTCGTCTATCCCGCCGGACACGGTTTCAGCTGCGAAGCGCGCGGCGCCTACGACAAGCCATCGGCCGACAAGGCGCGCGAACGCACCAAGGAATTCCTGCGCCGCTACGCGGGCTAGGCTTTCTCGAAACTGAGCGCCAGACCGCCGGCGTCGTCCGGGGCCACATGCACGGCCCCGGCGAGATCCTTTTCGTAATCGAATCCGCCCGCCTTCAACGCCGCGCGCGCGGCGGCGACATCGCCGACCGCGATCGTCATGCCCGCGAAGCCCATGCGCACGGGCTCGTCCGACGCGACCGCCGGATGCAGGAACGACAAATCGTCGGGCTTCACGATCATCAACGGGGCGCCAGTACCCCAACGCACGGCGAGCGTATCGTCGGTCGCGGTCACCGCACCCAGCCCCAAGATCGCTTCGAACGGATCGCGCAACGCGATGGGATCCTCGGCGACGAAAGTCAGCGACGCGATGCCCGTCGCGCTGTTCGCGTGGCGAATCCATTCCGGCCGCCAGACGAGATCGCGCGTGAGATGCGCGCAAACGAAGGGCTTCATGCCGGCGGGATAAGGCTTAAGCGGCATGGCGAGATCGAACGCGGGTTCGACATCGCCGTCGGGCAATTCCAGCAAACGCGACAGCGCCTTACGTTCGTGCGGAATGCCGCCCTTGGTCAGCAATTCGACCGCGGCACCCACATCGTCGGTCGCCGCGGCGAAGCCGAGCAAGCCGGGCCCTTGCGCCGCCAGCATCGCGTTCAAGCCGTTATCGAACCCGGCGGGATCGACGATGCCGAGCAGTTCGACATAGTCGTGCGCGAACATCGCGCAGTAATTGCCGGTCCCCCAGCCTTTATGGCGGCCGCGTGGGCTTAGCGTAAAACCCAGCCGCGTCCAGAGTTCGCGCGCAGCTTCGAGATCGGCCACGCCGACAAGCGCATGGTCGATCCCGGCAAGCGGCTTCATCGCAAGGCGGCGGCGATGTTGCCGCCATCGACGGTCAGCACGGCACCCGTGGTCGCGCGCGCCAAGGCCAACGCGACGAAGCCTTGCGCCACGTCCTGCGCGGTCACTTCGCGGCCGAGCAGATTGCCGCCCATATAATCCTTCTCGGTGAGGCCGCGCGCCTTCGAGCGCGTGGCGATCATCGCGTCGGTCAGCAGGCCGGTGCGGATGCGATCGGCGTTGATGCCGTTGGCGCGAATGCCGATCGAACCGTAATCGACCGCGTATTGACGCAGCAGGAACATCGTCGCCGCCTTGGGCAAACCATAAGGCCCGAAATCCGGACCCGGATTGACCGCTTGCTTCGACACGTTGAACAACAGGCAGCCGCCCATGCCTTGCGCCTTCATCACGCGCACGGCGTTCTTGGCGACGGTCTGGTGCGCGAAGAAGTTCAGCTCGAACGACTCACGCATCAGCTTGTCGTCGACCTCGCCGATCTTGCCGCCCCACGCCGCGCCGGCGTTGGACACGACGATATCGACGCCGCCGAAACGCAACGCCGCCGCGTCGAACGCCGCGCGCACGTCGCTTTCCTTCGTCACGTCGCAAGCAAGGCCAAGCCCGCCGAATTTCTTGGCGACCGCTTTGGCCGCCTCGCCATCGCGATCCAGCACGACGACTTCGCAGCCTTCGGCCGCGAAAGCCGCGACGCTCGCCGCCCCGATGCCCGAACCGCCGCCGGTGACCAGCGCCACATGGCGCTGCAAGCGCTTCTCGGCTGATTTGCCGAGCTTGGCCTGTTCCAGCGACCAGTATTCGACGTCGAACAGATCGCCCTCGGTCACGCTTTCGAACGGGCCGATCCCTTCGGCATCGGCGATGGTCGCGGACGCGGCCTCGACCAGATCGCCGGCGATGGCGCTGTCCTTGGCGGTGATGCCCGCACAGAAGGCACCCAGGCCCGGCACCAGCACGACGCGCGGCGCGGTATCCAGGATTTTCTTGATGCCGCCCACACGCGCGTTATGACGCTCGAAATACGCGGTGTAATCGGCGTCGTATTGCGCGCGCGCCTTCTTCACGGCGTCGGCGAACCCGGCCAGATCGTCGGCCTTCGGCGCGGGCACGATCATCGGGCGGTTTTTGGTGCGGATCACATGGTCGGGCGTGATAACGCCCGCTTGCGAATAGCGCGAAACTTCCGTGCCGTTGACGAAGTTCATCACGTCCGGCGTATTGCGCAATTCCATCACGAAGCGCTTGTCGCCCGCGGCGATCGCACCGCGCAGGATCGGCGCCACATCCGCCGCCGAGGCGAGCTTCGCCGGCAGCGACACGCTTGCGAACACGCGACGGCCCGCTTTGGCGATGCGGTCTTCTGCCATCGTCACCAGGGCGATCATGCGGTCATAGGCTTCCTTCGCGGTGTCGCCCCACGAGAAGATGCCGTGCTTGTGCAGCACCAGGCCCCAAGCGCCCTTGGCCTTGGCCGCCGCTTCGCCCGCCATTTTGGCGAGCGCGAAACCCGGCATCACGTATTCGACGACCGGCGCCTTGTCGCCATAGACCTCGCGCAGGATGTCCATGCCGTTGGCGTGATCGGAGACCGACAGCACGGCATTCGCGTGCGTGTGGTCGATGAATTTGGGCGCGAGGAACGCGTGGAAAATCGTCTCGACCGACGGGTTGGGGCCCGAGGAATCCAGCATGTTCAAGCGCTGGAAATTGACCATGTCTTCGTCGGTCAGCTTGTCCAACGTCGCCAAGCGGCGCAGCGGGTCGAGGCGCACGGCGGGTAGGCCCGGCGGTTCGATCTGGCCCATATCCCAGCCCGAGCCTTTGACACACAGCACGTCGACATCGTCGCCGAACTGGTCCTTCATCCGCGTCTTGACCGACGTGTTGCCGCCGCCATGCAGCACCAATTGCCCCACGCCGCCCAGCAGGCGCGTGGTGTAGGTGCGGATCGCCAGATCTTCGTTGCAGCCCTTGGCCGCATACTTGGTCATGTAATGCGCGATGGCGGCCTTGGCGTCGGCGTCGGAATAGAGATTTTTCATTTCGGAACTTAGACCTTCTTCAAAACGCGGCCGGCGACGCATTCGAGCTTCGCGGCCATTTTCGGATCGCGCGCCTGCGGCGCTGTGATGAGGGCGGCTTCCAGCGAATTATGGCAGCCCTTCTCGCAAACATGGGTGCGCGAGGTCAGTTTCGGCGCCACCGCTTTGACCAATGCGCGCGCATTGTCGGCGTTGGCGAGCAGCACCTTGATCACCGCATCGACCGTGACGGCATCGTGATCGGGATGCCAGCAATCGTAATCGGTCACCATCGCGACGGTCGCGTAGCAAAGCTCCGCTTCGCGCGCGAGTTTGGCTTCGGGCATGTTGGTCATGCCGATGACCGAGCAACCCCAGGAACGATAGAGCTCGCTCTCCGCCTTGCTGGAAAATTGTGGGCCTTCCATCACCATATAAATGCCGCCGCGCGTATAGGGCAGCTTCAGCGCCTTGCAGGATTCCTCGAGCCGGTCGCCGAGGCGCCCGCACACCGGATGCGCCATCGACACATGCGCGACGAGCCCCGTACCGAAGAAGCTTTTCTCGCGCGCGAAAGTGCGGTCGATGAACTGGTCGATGAGCACGAAATGCCCCGGCGGCAATTCGGCCTTCAGCGAGCCGACGGCGGAGACGGAGACGATCTCGGTCACGCCCACGCGCTTCAGCGCGTCGATATTGGCGCGGAAATTGAGGTCTGTCGGCGACAGCTTATGGCCGCGGCCGTGGCGCGGCAGGAACACGATTTCCTGCCCGTCGAGTTCGCCGAACATCAACTCGTCCGACGGATCGCCCCATGGCGTTTCGACCTTCTGCCAGCGCACATTGGCGAGGCCGGGAATGTCGTAAACGCCCGATCCGCCGATAACCCCGAGCTTGGGCGGCGTGGCGTTGTGCGATACGGCGGCGGACATGGGCGAGGCTCCCGGTTCGATCTGGCGGAAACGCGTTTTCGGGGGTTGGTATAGCCGATTCCGCCCGTCGTTCAACCTGGCGGAAAATTAACGCGGGCGAAGGTTTCGGGCGCGCGGCGATTGGCCTAAACTCTTGCCGATGAACATCTCGCCGGCCCCCAAAACCATCCTGATTCTCGACGACGACCGCACCTGGCGCGAAATCGCCGCCGCCGTGCTGGAAAAGCGCGGCTTCGCGGTCGTCGCGGCCGAAACGCTCGACGCGGCCCTCGCGGTTCTCGACGAGGGGACCGCCCCGGCCGTCGCGATCGTCGATCTGGTGATGCCGCGCGAGAACGGGATTCAGGCCGTCGCGTCGATCCGCAAGCGCAGCCGCAACATCGCGATCCTGGGCATGTCGGGCAATTTCGATTCCTACCGGGCGGGCGGCAGCGCCATGCGCCTGGCCGGGGCCGACGAAATCCTCGCCAAGCAAGCCGGCCCCGCCGAACTCGCCGCGACCGTGGAGCGGCTGGCGATCGGTTGATCGCTCGGCGACGAATGACTCGCCCAACGAAAAAGGCCGGCGGAGCGATCCGCCGGCCTTTCGTTTTCAAGCCCGAAGGCCCAAAAGCTCAGTGCTTGATGTTGCGCCAGACCTTGCGCTTCGTGGCGTAGAGCAGGCCCGCCAGGATGAACAAGAACAGCATCACCTTGAGACCGAGCGAATTGCGCGCCTCAAGATGCGGGCTGGACGCCCAGGCGAGGAACACCGACACGTCATGCGCGTGCTGTTCCAGCGTCGCTTTCGTGCCGTCCGCGTAGGTCACGCGGTCGGCCGACAGCGGCGGCGCCATGCCGATCTGATGGCCGGGGAACCACTCGTTGTAGTGCATCCCTTCCATCACGGTGACGCCGGCCGGCGGGGTTTCCTTGTAGCCGGTCAGCAGCGCGTAGATGTAGTTCTCGCCGCCCACGCGGTTCTTCGCGATCAGCGAAAGATCCGGCGGATAGGCGCCGCCATTGGCCGCGCGCGCCGCCTGCTGGTTCGGGAAGGGCGATTTGAACCGATCGGCCGGACGCGCCGGGCGCTGGAACATTTCGCCTTCGTCGTTCGGGCCATCGGTGACTTCGTATTCCTTGGCCAGCGCCGCGATCTCGGCTTCCGACAAGCCGATACCGGCGAGGTTGCGGAAGCGGATCTGGTGCATCGCGTGGCAGGCCGCGCAGACTTCCTTGTAGACCTGATAACCGCGCTGCAATTCCGCGCGATCGAAGGTGCCGAAGAAGCCGGTATGCGCCCATTTCTGGGTCGGGACCTTGGGCGTCTCGGCGGCCGAAGCCGCCGCGATGCCCAGACCAAACGCTAGAACCGAAGCGATCAGAAGTTTCGCCGTCCGCATTACGCCTTCTCCATCGGCTTGCTCGCCGCGACCGTACCCGACTTGCCCCCGCCCAAGACCGGCTCGGCGATCGAGGCCGGCAGCGGCAGCGGCCGCTCGAACCAACCGAGCAGCGGCAAGAACACCAGGAAATGCGCGAAGTACCAGATCGTCGCCACTTGGCCCAAGATCAGCGGCAGGCCTTCGGCCGGCTGCGAACCCGCATAGCCGAGCACCAAGCAGCAGATCACGAACAGCCAGAAGAACACGCGATAGACCGGGCGGAAACGCGCCGAGCGCACGCGGCTGGTGTCGAGCCAGGGCAGCAGGAACAGGATGACGATCGCGCCGAACATCAGCAACACGCCTCCCAGCTTGTCCGGCACGGCGCGCAGCACCGCGTAGAACGGCAGGAAGTACCATTCCGGCACGATATGCGCGGGTGTGACCAGCGGATTGGCTTCGATCCAATTGTCCGGATGACCCAGCGAGTACGGGCTGAAGAACACGAAGTAAGCGTAGAAGATCAGGAACACCGCCAGACCGAACGCGTCCTTCGCCGTGTAGTACGGGTGGAACGGGATCTTGTCTTGCGGGCCCTTGGCGTCGATCCCCAGCGGGTTGTTCGAGCCGTGGACATGCAGCGCCCACAGGTGGAGCAGCACCACGCCCGCGATCACGAAGGGCAGCAGGTAGTGGAGTGCAAAGAAGCGGTTGAGGGTCGGGTTATCGACCGAGAAACCGCCCCACAGCCACAGCACGATATGCTCGCCCACGATCGGGAAGGCGGAGAACAGGTTCGTGATGACCGTGGCGCCCCAGAACGACATCTGGCCCCAGGGCAGCACGTAGCCCATGAACGCCGTCGCCATCATCGCGATGAAGATGACGATGCCGAGCCACCACAAAATCTCGCGCGGATATTTGTACGAGCCGTAATAGAGGCCACGCAGGATGTGGATATACACCACGATGAAGAACATCGAGGCGCCGTTCATGTGGATGTAGCGGATCAACCAGCCGTAGTTCACGTCGCGCATGATGCGCTCGACCGAGTCGAACGCACCCGCCGTCGACGGGTTGTAGTTCATGGCGAGGAAGATCCCGGAGAGGATCATCACCACCAGCATGATCCCGGCGAGCGACCCGAAGTTCCACAGGTAGTTCAGGTTGCGCGGGGCGGGATACTTGATGAGCTCGTGGTCGATCAACGAGAAGATGGGCAGACGATGGTCCACCCATTTCACGATCGAATTCGCCATGAAGGGCGAAGGAACGTAATCGTACTTGGCCATGGGGCGCCTCAGCCGATCCGAATGGAGGTGTCGTTGGTGAACGCGTAGCTCGGCACGGCCAGGTTCAGCGGTGCGGGTCCACGGCGAATGCGGCCCGACGTGTCGTAGTGCGAGCCGTGGCAGGGGCAGAACCATCCGCCGTAATCGCCCTTGGCGTCGGTCGGCTTCTGCCCGAGCGGCACGCAGCCCAGATGGGTGCAAACGCCGACCAGCACCAGCCATTCGGGCTTCTGCACGCGGCGCGCGTCGGTCTGCGGATCGCGCAGATCGGCCTTATCGTCTTCCTTGGCCTTGGCGATTTCCTCGGCCGTGCGGTGACGCACGAACACGGGCTTGCCGCGCCAAGTGACGGTGATCGCCTGACCGACGGCGATCGGCGCCAGATTGACCTCGGTCGAGGCCAGCGCCAGCACGTCGGCGGCCGGATTCATCGAGTGGATGAACGCCCACCCGGTTAGGGCCGCACCCGTCCCGGCGAAAGCGCCGGCGGACAGATACAGAAAGTCCCGGCGCGTCGTGCCGTCGGGGTGCTTGCGGCCTTCCCCTTCGGTAATGGTGGTCGAACCCGGCTGAGCCATGCCTCGTCCCTCTTGTGATCCCATTCCGCGAAAGGAAGCCGCCTTTCGCGAATTCAAACCTTATCGCCCGCCCGACACGGCGCCGGGCGAAATCCCGCCCGAACTTGCCACGCCGAGACGTGCGCCCACAATCCAAGACCCCACTGCTTAAGGGGTAGAATGGACCGGCGCACGATCGAGACCTGCGACGCGTTGCCGCAGGCCCCTGGAAATGCCGAAAACGGGGGGTTGGGTCACGACGAATCGCCAGCACCCCGCCCCCCGGTCACCGGCGGTGCGGGTATAGAACATCGTCCGGCCGGATGCAAAGTCTTGGAGGGCGATTCCCCAAAAACGCCCTGCGAAGACGGCACTTTGCCCCCGGCCCCGCCCCCTTGTAGGGTCCCGCCATGCCGGCCCCGATCCGCCTTGCCCTATACGAGCCCGATATCGCCCCCAATGTCGGGACGATTTTGCGCCTGGCGGCGTGTTTCGAACTTGGCGTGGATATCGTCGAACCCTGCGGATTCGTGTGGTCCGAGCCCAAATTGCGCCGTGCGGGCATGGATTACCTCGACCGGGTCGATCTCGCCCGCCACACGAGCTGGACACGTTATATGGCGGAAGCCCGCCCGCCCCGGCTGGTCCTGCTGACCACCAAAGGCGCCACCCCCCTGCCCGATTTCCGCTTCGCTCCCGGCGATACGTTATTACTCGGCCGGGAGAGTGCGGGCGTGCCCGACGCCGTCCACGACGCGGCCGATTCGCGGGTGGTGATCCCGGTCGCGGCGGGTACGCGCTCCCTCAACGTCGCCATCGCCGCCGGAATCGCGGCGGGCGAAGCCTTGCGCCAGCTCGGCGCGTTTCCCGAACAGCAGCCATCATGACCGAAATCGAAGCCCGCAAAGCCCGCGCCCAGGCCTGGTTCCGCGAACTTCGCGACCGGATCTGCGCCGAATTCGAGAAAATCGAGGACGAACTCGATACGG
>JAIUNH010000108.1 GCA_020161965.1 Pseudomonadota bacterium | reverse complement strand
GGCGCCCAGATCTATTTCAAGCGCGACGAGCTCAACCACACCGGCGCGCACAAGATCAACAACACCCTCGGCCAGATCCTGCTCGCCAGGCGGATGGGCAAGAAGCGGATCATCGCCGAGACCGGCGCCGGCCAGCACGGGGTCGCCACCGCGACCGTCTGCGCCCTGTTCGGGCTGAAGTGCATCGTCTACATGGGCGAGACCGACATCGCGAGGCAGGCGCCCAACGTCTTCCGGATGAAGCTGCTCGGCGCCGAGGTGCGGCCGGTGACCGCGGGGACGCGGACGCTGAAGGACGCGATGAACGAGGCCTTGCGCGACTGGGTCAGCAACGTCCGCGACACCTATTACCTCATCGGCACGGCGGCCGGACCGCATCCCTACCCGACCATGGTGCGCGACTTCCAGTCGGTGATCGGCCGGGAGGTGCGTGAGCAGATCTTCGCCCAGGCGGGGCAACTTCCCGATGTGTTGGTCGCCTGCATCGGCGGCGGCTCCAACGCGCTCGGGCTGTTCCACCCGTTCCTCGACGAGGCCGAGGTCAGGATGATCGGCGTCGAGGCGGCAGGCCGCGGCATCGCCACCGGCGAGCACTGCGCCTCGCTGACCGGCGGCAGCGCCGGGGTGCTGCATGGCAACCGCACCTATCTGCTGCAGACCACCGACGGCCAGATCAAGGACGGCCACTCCATTGCCGCCGGCCTCGACTATCCCGGCGTCGGCCCCGAGCACGCGTGGTTGCGCGACAACGGCCGGGTCGAGTACGTCTCGGTGACGGACAGCGAGGCCATGGACGCCTTCCAGCTCTGCGCCCAGATCGAGGGCATCATCCCGGCGCTGGAGCCGGCGCATGCGCTGGCGCGGGTGCGGATCGTGTCGCCTTACGGAAGGCCTTAGCTCAGCGGCGACCGAACGCCGACAGGAACAGCAACAGCCAGCCGGCCAGGAACGCCATGCCGCCGGCGGGCACGAGGGGCCCGAGATCGAGACCGATCAACGCGCGCGCATAAAGCCCGCCCGAGAACATCAACACGCCCAGCGCGAAGCATAGCCCCGCGAAGGACAGGCGGAAGGTCAGGCGCTTCTCGCTCAACGCCGCGATACCGATCAGCGCCAGTGCGTGGATCGCCTGATAGAGCGACGCGGTGCGCAGCCATTCCTTGCCGGCGTCGTCCACACCGGGGAAATGCGCGCCCATCGCCCCCATCGCGACCGCGACGAAGCCGAACAATGCACCGATGGCGAGCCAAAACCGCATGATCGGAATCATGCCATTTCCGCGCGGCGGCGCAAATCGGATAACGTGCGTCCTTGCGTTGGGACGGAGGAAATCGCGATGGATCAGGGGCTGGTGGGCAAGACGGCGATCGTGACGGGGGCGTCGCGCGGTATCGGGTTGGCGATTGCCGAGAAACTCGCGGCCGAAGGCGTCAATGTTTTGCTGGTCGCGCGCTCCGGCGATTTGCTCGCCGACCATGCCGAACGCTTGTCGCAAGTCACGCCCTGCGCCGCCTTCGCCGCCGATTTGCGCGAACCGGAAGCGGCTTCCCAAGCGGTGGCGGCGGCGATCTCGCGATTCGGCCGGCTCGATTTTCTGGTGAACAATGCGGGTGCGACCAAGCGCGGCGATTTCGCGACGCTGACCGACGACGATTTCCAGGACGGCTTCGCGCTCAAATTCCACGGCACGGTGCGCATGACACGCGCGGCTTGGGCGGCGTTGAAAGAATCGCGCGGCGCCATCGTCAACATCATCGGTGTGGGCGGGCGCATGGCGGCCGGCGATTTCACGATCGGCGGCACGGTCAACGCGGCGCTGTTCAACTTCACCAAGGCGATCGCGCAGCCGGCCACGCGCGACGGCATCCGCGTCAACGGCATCAATCCGGGTTGGATCGAAACCGACCGTTTGAAGGGAAGGCTCGCCCAGGCCGCGAAGGACAAGGGTATCGACGAAGCGACGGCCCGTGCCCAGGCCCTGGCCGAGCTCAAAGTCGCGCGTTTCGGCCAGCCAGCGGAGATCGCCGATTTGGCCGCTTCACTCCTCGGTCCTCGATTCGCCTATGTGCAGGGCGCCTTGATCGATTGCGACGGCGGCCTCACGCGGGCGCTCTAGGGCCCTGAAAACAAGGGGTTTTCGGCCCTGGTACGGCGCGCGGCCCCGGCAGTTGCATCTTGGGCCCGCGTCCTGTAGGTTCCGCGCCGCTTCGAACGACCCCACGCGTGCCGCAGTAGCTCAGGGGTAGAGCAGCGCATTCGTAATGCGCGGGTCGGGGGTTCAATTCCCTCCTGCGGCACCATTTTTCCCGTGAGCGCCCAGCGCTTGTAAGAGTCTCGTGGGTGTGTGGGAAATGCAACGGGCGCGAATTAAAATCACATCAAAAAATGACGCACCATTGACGGTTGCGAGAGCGGCTTACACACTTGTCAGGCACCGGGCGAGCGGTCCTTAGGCCATGCCTGAATTCGTATCATTATTTTCTGGTGCCGGGGGATTAGACCTCGGACTTGAGCGCGCCGGGTGGCGCTGCCTATTTTCTTGCGATCACGATTCGGCTGCTTTCAACACATTGCGAGTGAATCAGCTGGCGGGCACAGCATTCGAAGGGACGTCGATTCGGCAAGCCGATATTGCCAAGCTTTCTGGGGCAGAAGTTCTCGAAGCAGCTAAACGAAAGCGTGGAGAGATCGAGCTTTTGGCCGGCGGCCCGCCTTGCCAATCATGGAGCAGCGCGGGCCTGCAGCTAGGATTTGCCGATCCGCGTGGGCAGCTAGTTGAGCACTATGTGCGGCTGGCAAAAGAACTTCAGACGAAATTGATCTTGTTCGAGAATGTTCGCGGATTGCTGACGGCACGCGGACCTTCGGGACGGCCAGGCGAGGCATTAGAGATTATTCGCCGACGTCTGTTGAACGATGCCGGTTATGAAACGCAAGTGAAGTTGCTGAATGCTGCAGACTTCGGGGTGCCTCAGCGCCGCGTTCGTCTCATACTGCTTGGTCATCGCGCCGGTGAGGCACCAACCTATCCCGCGCCAACACATTCAGCTCTACCGATGCCGGGTGCAGGGCGTCGGCCTTGGATATCGCTCGGCCGCTGTATCTCCGATCTAACTCCTCCGAAAGAGGACGAAATTGAACGGCCAGGTCCAAAATTGACCGAGGAGCTCAAGTCAATTCAGCCGGGTAGCGGAGTTAAAAGCCCGGGTAAGCGGGAGACGACGCGTCCTGGTGGACATTGGGGCTACAAGCAGGGTGCTTTTGTCGCTGACCCCGGTCGTCCCGCACGAACGGTTACGGCGAACTCACAACAAGATTGGATTAGAGATCCAGTCCTCGGATTGCGAAAGCTGACGATCCGGGAAACTGCGAGAATTCAGAGTTTCATCGCTAAATGGCAGTTCGTTGGGTCTCGCAGTGACAAGCGTCGACTTATTGGAAATGCGGTTCCGCCACTTTTGGCCGAGAAAATAGGCCGCCACCTGATTGCGTGGCTGTTGGTGAATTCTAAAAATTTGAGGCCTCAATCTAAGAAAGATCGAAAAATAGAACTACTACCGTTGCCAATTGAACTCGCAGCTGCAATTCAATACACTCTTAAGGAAGAGCGTCGAAATGGCCAGTCCCGTAGATCTGCGCAAGTAAAACGAGTAAACGCAGTCGGCTAGTCGTTATGACGTCTCTATGATTGGGGGCGTCAAAATGACTGAAGAAAAAGATCAAGCGAACGCTGAGAAGGCTAAGGCACTATATGAAAAGTCGCTAAATGATCCTGTTGCCCGCGCGCGTTCTTGGGGGGACGCGCGCAGTCGTGCAGACGAATTAATCACGAATACATTATCTGATTCTAACAATTTAATGAGTATTTCCGACGCCCTGGCACAATCAGGCGCTCACGTTCGAGTTTTACGAAGTGTTATGGCCCCGCCTGTGAGCCAAGATACTTTTGGGTATCTTGAGGCGTCCTACCGAAAACAGTTCGAGGACAGCGGAAAGCCCTATGATACAGATTCTGCAAAGAAAATTGCCGACCGATTTTTGGCGAATAGGGACACTTCTATAACGAAATGGTTGGATGAGGGACGCGGACCGACAGCGGCAGAGACGAAGATTCTCGTAGAGCGGGCTGCCTCTGTGATTGCTAGCCAAAGATTTTTGACTACCCGAAGGCTTTTCCTCTCGGAGCAGCAAAAGGAAGGATTGGCCGCTGCACTTAGAGATGGTGGGTGGACGGAGGTTGACGCAGGGGTTGGCGGGGATGATACCAAAATTGCACCTGGCGATTTCAGGCGTAGTCTCAGGCCAAAAAAATCCACAAAGCCAATCGAGTTTGCTTGTGGTTTGCCAGGGGGAAAGATCGCTGCGATTGCATGTAACGTGACAAATGATGAGACTAATTCGGCAAAACGAATTGATGATATTGTCGTGCATGTGGAGACATGGCGTGAATGGGGCAAAGACTTCATGACATGCGCAGCCCTTTTGGAAGGGGCTGTAAAGCCAAAGCACCTAAAACAACTGCGAAAGAAGAATATTGAGATTTTCTGGTCGCACGATCTTGCCGAACTAATAAACTGGTTGAAGAAAAGTCCCAAAAGAAAACACTAAGCCCCTGTTCGAATCGATCAATCGAAAATAAAGTACTCTATCGCGCGTTCGTATCGTGACGACCGCGCGAGACGCAGGTCGCTGGCGCCATGCATTTCGTATAACTGGGATTTTAAGGGAGGCGCGTCCTCCCCCGACTCACAACACGTAATAAAGCCCCGCCAGGACCAGCGCGATGGCGCCGTATTTGATGATGTTATAGGCGGTGCGGTTGCGCTTCTTGACGTTCTGCTTGATGTAGGCGCGCAGCTTGTAGATCGGCTTATACGCGGCCGAGATCCACGAGATCTTGCCTTGCGCGTCGGCGCCCGTGAACTTGCTGACCACGCCGAAATCGAGCGCATCGGCGATCGGCTTGATCGGCCGCCACAGCTGCGTCTTCTCGACGTCGCAGAACAGGATGATGCGCACGACGTCGGTCTCGTTGATGGCGCTGTGCAGATAGGTCGGGTCGAACAGCAATTCCTCGCCGTCGCGCCACACATGCGGCACGCCGTCGAGGGTCAGCGCGCATTTCTCCGAATTCGGCGTCAGCAGGCCGAGGTGATAGCGCAGCGACGAGGCGACCGGATCGTGATGCCGGCCCAAGCGCGCGCCCGGCGGCAGCACGGTGAACAGCGCCGAACGCACCGAGGGAATCGAATCGACGATCGCGCAGGTTTGCGGACAGGCGGCCTTCGCCGTCGCATCGCATTCGCGGCTGTACCATTTGAGGCGATAGAGCCGCCAGCCGCCCTTCTCGAAGGTGTTGTAGCCGGGCTCGTCCTTCGCGGGCGCGCGATTGAACACGCCCGCGTCGCGCAGCGCTTGCGCTTCCGCGCGGATGATCGGATAGGCGGCTTTCAGTTGATCGAGCCCCGGCACGGAACTGGCGGGGTAGGTCGAGGATTGCTTGCCGCGCGTGAAGAACGTGAACAGGAAGTTCAGTGGTGCAAACAGCATCACATGGTTCGCCAGATACCGGTGGAATTCGAGCCGGTCGGCGTAGCGCGAATATGTATAGGCGAAGGTGGCGCCGTAAACGCCCAACACCGCCGCGAATTCCCACTTCATCGAACTTCTTCCCAATATTCGTCTAACGCCTGAAAATACCGAAGGCGGTTTGGGCTGGCAAGTTGCAGCGCCTAGCGAATCTCGTCCTTGTTCGAGAAATCGAGCTGGACGGAGGCGACGTTGGAGCCCCATTCCTCGACCAGCGCTTGCTGGCGTTCGCCCAGGCGCCGGTTCTCGCGCTCTTCTTCGACCTTCGCCATATAGCGCACCAGCATCGGCACGCCGTAATAAAGCGTCACGCCCAGTAATGCGCCCAGGAACGGCCACATATAGGCGTTGAGGGTCCACAGCGGCGTGAAGCGCATATAGCCCACGACCGACAGCAGCACGAAGGGCAAGGCGCCCGCGAGATTGAGCGAGCCCACCGCGAACACGCCGCGCTGTTCGGGGTCGTCGTCCATCATCAGCATGGCGAGCGTGGGCAAGCTCGCGATCAACAAATAGACCGCCGTCGTCGGCTGCGTGACCAGCAGTGCGAGGAAAATCAGCGCCGCCCCCGACCATGCGGCGGGCAGAAGTTTCGTAAGCGAGGAGCGTGGAACGATCGCCATGGTTCGACGCTAACCCAAATGCAACGCGAGCACGACGAAGAACAACGCCAGCGCCAGCGAGCCCGCCGCCAACGCCGCCGATTCGCGGCCGCGATAGATCGCCTGGCGCGCGCGGTCGATCATCACGAGATCGGCCTTGGAAAGTTTCTCGGTCGCGTTGGCGTATTCGGTTTTGGCCGCCCCGAAGCCGCGCTGATCGGCCTCCAGCCCCACCTTGTCGTCGACCAAGCGCACGAGTTCGCGTAAGTCGCCCGCAATGATCGCGGCTTCGGCCTTGCTGCGAATGAGATCCTTGGTCGCGATGCGCTGATAGCGCTCCAGCGTCGGCCGCACCAGCGCCGCGCATTCGCGCGCGAGATTGGGCAGCGACCCGACGAGATAGGTTTCCTGCAATTCGGCGAGCAAGCGTAGCGCTGCAAGGCGCGTTTCTTCGTCGGCGGCACCGCCGGCCAAACCGCGCAAGGCGTTCTCGTCGGCCGAAACACGCGCGGCCAAGAAGGCGGGCACATGTCGGTCGAAGCCGCGATTGGCGCCGTCTTGATCTTCGAGTGCGCGATCGATCTCGGGCAGCAGGTCGCCGGCGGTTTCGACCCAGCCATCGACGCTGAGCGGCGACAAACACGGCATGCGCGGATCGAGTTCGTAAAGGCAGCGCTCAAGCCCCGCACCCACGATCGGCTCGTTCGCCCAGCGCCCCAAACGTTCGAAGGCGTTGAGGCGGCGCGTCGCGGATTTCTGATTGGGATTCGCGGCTTTTTGCGCGTCGGCCCATTCGAGATGGAGCCCGGCGCGGATCGCCGCGTCGATCGCGGGCAGCATTTGGCGGTCGGCGGTAAACGCGCGGCCCAAGGCGGCGGCGATCCCGTCGGGGCGGAACGCATAGCCCGACACGCGCAGTGGCCCCGTGGGATCGAGGGCGAGGCACGCGCGCGCCACCAGCGGCCCGTCGCCGTCGCGCGAGGCGGGGCTGCCGGGGCCGGACATCGCTTCGATTTTGCGCGAGGCCGTGTCGTCGGGATAGGCGCGGCGCGCCCAATCGCGCAACAGGCCGGTGCGCAAAATCGCGGCGGCGGGTTGCGGATTCTTGCCCATCGCGATCGCGATCTCGCGCCCCGTGCGCAGCAGCTTGCCTTCGAACAGGAAGGGCTCGCGCGCCTTGGCGGGCATGGTGAAGCGCGGCAATTGCGGGCGCGAGCCTTCGGCCCATTTGGCGAGCGTTGCCAACGACCAGCGCTCGTTCGGGTCGTCGCACAGCAACCCGCGCAGCAGATCGTACATCTCGGTCGGCGGATTATATTTGCCGGCGAGCGCATCCCAGCTGCCGAGCTCCATCCGCTTTTCGAGAATCTGTTCGTCGGTCAGTTCGGCCAACGGCCATTCGCCGCGCAGAAGGGCGAGCACCGTGACGCCCAGCGAGAACAGATCGTCGCCCGCACTGCCAAGCCCTTTGCTGTAGGGATCGCAGATCGCCATTTCCAGCGTTTCGCACACGGCGGGCTGCAGCATGCCGGCGGGGCCCACGGTCGCGGGCCCCAGCGTTAGGCGCGTTTTGCCGTAATCGTACCAAAACACGTTGTCGGGCCGGATCGCGCGATGCGACACGCCGCGCCGGTTATATTCGGTCAGCGCCTGGGCGGCCGGGATCACGAACATGCGCGCGAGCAAGCGCGCATCCAGCGGTTCGATCCGCTTGCCCTTGCGCAACAGCGGCGGCCCGGCCGGGGTTTCGTAAACCATGGCGAAACGCTGCGCGCCGTCCGGCCAGGTGACGGGCCCGGCTTCGAGCAGCTTCACCACGCCCGCATGTTCGTAGGTGCGGATTTGCGCGCAAGCGCCAACGCGCGGCAATTGTTCGGGCCGGGCGACCAGCGCCACGCAGGCCGTATCGGGGCGCGTCGAATCGCTGGCGGCGAAGGCTTCGGCCAGCGGGCTTGCCATATCCAGAACGGTTTGGGTGGGGTGGATCTTGATCCGATCGCCCAGCGGCACGGATTCGCGGCCGCCCAGCGCGGCACGCAAGCCCGCTTCGACGGCGCCGACCGTTGCTTCCGCCAATTCGCCGTCGTCGGCCATGAACCCCGAACACCCTTCCCGGCCGCGCAAGCGCAGCCTTGGGTATGGAGTTTCACGCCTGGGGCGCCGGGGTCAAGGGCCGGATTTAGGGCGTTGTCAGGCGGTGGGGGTCGGCGACGCGGGCTCGGCCGGTTCGGCGGGGGTCAATTCCAGCAAAGCCGGGGCTTTATCGATGATCTCCCGCAGAATTTTCTCCGCGAGGTCCAGATCGTGTCCCGTATCGCCGGGCAATTGGCCCAGGAAAGGCGGGCGCGACAGCGTGTTTTTCAGATTGTAGATCGACCGCAGCTCGCGCAGGAACACGTCCTTGGCGCCCAGCGGCAATTCCTTCTGGTTGGCGACCGCGCCGATCAGCTCGATCGAGGCCTTCAACATCCGCGTCATCGCATGGACGCGCGCGGTCAGCAGCCTTCCTTCGAACCCGGCGCGCTCGGCGTCGTCGGCGATTTTTTTGATCCGGTATTCGATCAGAATGCAGAAGCCGTCGAAATCCGATGCCGCGTCGGAAAATACCTTGTAGGCGGCGAAGGACGAATGCGCGACGCCGCTTTTGGCCTGCGCGATCGCCTCGTCGATGGCGAGGGATTTTTCGTCCAAGGCGCCAAGGAAGCGTTCGGCTTCGGCGGCGGGGTTGACAGTGCGGGCCATGGCCTCAAATGTGGCGAAGGGGCGGGGCGGTTCAAGCCTGCCCCAGAAAACGCGATCTTCTTTTAACTTTGGACGATTAAGCGACGATTAAACACGATGACGCAATTCACCTTGACCGAGCTCGACGCGGCCGCGACGCTTCTGCACCGCGCGATACCGCCCACCCCCCAATATCACTGGCCGCTGCTCAGTGCCCGTGCGGGCGCCGAAATTTGGGTGAAGCACGAGAATCACACGCCGGTCGGCGCCTTCAAGGTGCGCGGCGGGATTTTGCACATGGCGGATCTCGCCGCCGCCAAGCCCGATCTGCCGGGCGTGATTTCGGCCACGCGCGGCAATCACGGCCAGTCGATCGCGTTCGGTGCGGCGCGTGCGGGTTTGAAAGCGACGATCGTCGTGCCGCACGGAAACTCCGTCGAAAAGAATGCCGCGGTGCGTGCGTTGGGTGCGGAACTGGTCGAACACGGCCATGATTTCCAAGCCGCCCTCGAACACGCGCGCGAATTGGCGGCGATGCGCGGGCTGCATTTTGTCGGTTCCTTCTTGCCCGATCTGGTGCGCGGCGTTTCGACCTATGCGCTCGAATTCTTCCGCGCGGCCCCCACGCTCGATCGCGTCTATGTGCCGATCGGTTTGGGATCGGGCATTTGCGGCGTGATCGCCGCGCGCGACGCGCTGGGACTGAAGACCGAAGTGATCGGCGTGGTCGCCGAGAACGCGCCCGCTTACGCGCTGTCGTTCGAAGCGC
>JAIUNH010000107.1 GCA_020161965.1 Pseudomonadota bacterium | reverse complement strand
TGCCGCCGCCCATCATCTCGTTGTAGACGTAGAAGCGCCCGCTACGCGGATCGGTGCCGCTGATGGTCACAAGGCCGCCGCCCGTGCATGCCGCCATCACCTGTTCGGGGATCGCGGGCTCCAAGGCCGCCAGGATCATGTCGACTAAGCGCAGGCATATATCGGTGCGGCTATAGACCGCCCCCGGCTCGACCGCATTGACGATCGACCCCGGCTCGGCGGTTACGGAGACGGCGCGATGGAAGCCCGCGTTGGGTGGCACATCCGCGTCGACCAACGCCTTCACCGCGTAATAGAGCGTGGCGAGTGTGGCGGTCATCACCATATTGATGGGGGCGTCGACTTGCGGCGGATTGCCGGTCAAATCGAAATGGATGCGCCCGCCCTTCACTTCGACCGCGACGCGAAGATCCAGCACGTGATCGATCAGATTGGTGTCGAAGCGCGAGGAATAACGATAGATCCCGTCGGGAATGCGCGACAGCGATTCCTTCGTCTTGCGCTCGGCGTAGTTCATGATCTCGGTTTCGACCGATTTCACGACCGGCAGCGTATAGCGCGCGCACAGCGTGCGATAGCGTTCCACCGCCAAGCGGTTGGCCGCCATCTGCGCCGCCAGATCGTTCTTGCGCTCGTGCGGCACCTGACAGTTCAGCAGGATCAGTTCCAGAATATCCTGCTGCATGATCCCGCGCCGGCACAGCCGCACGGGCGGAATGCGCAGGCCTTCCTGGAAAATGTGCTTGTGCCCGCGATCGACGAAATCGGCGTGGTGGGCCAAATTCGCGACCCAACCGACATATCCCCCGTCGACGAAGATCGGCTGCATCAGCACGATGTCGTTGAGATGCGTGCCGCCGCCGCGATAGGCGTCGTTGCCGATGAACACGTCGCCGTCGCCCAGATCGGCAAGATCGATATGGTCGAGCACGTAATTGCCGATCCCGAGCAACGAGCCGAGATGGATCGGAATGCGCTCCGCGAGCGATACGATTTCGCCCTTCTCGTTCAGGATCGCCGTGCTGCAATCCTCGCGTTCCTTGATATTCGTCGAGAAAGCGGTGCGCACGATGGTGCTGCCCATCTCGTCGACGACGGATTGCAGGTATTTCGAGACGACTTCGGTGGTGATCGGATCGATTTGCATGGGACTCTCCCGATCAGCCGGTCGTAACGATGACGTTGTCGTGACGATCGACCGTCGCGCGTTGACCGCGCAGAATATGGATCGTCGTGTCCATCTGCTCGATCACGCAAGGCCCGGCGATCTCGATCTCCTGCGGTAGATCGGCCTTGGCGTAGACCGGCGTGCGATAGGACTTCATGTCGTCGATATCCAGAATCTCGCGATAGCCGGTCGGCGCATCCGCCCCTTTGCGCGCCGGTTTCGTGCCGGGGTCGTGCTCGAAGCGCAAGGTTTCGAACGCCTCGGCGCGCACGGCGGTGATCTGGATCTTCTCGTTCTCGACGACGTAGCCGTAGCGATCGCGATGCGCGGTCACGAAAGCCGCGACCAATTCGTCGTGGCTCGCCGTCCCCGTCGCGTCGCGTAACGGCACGGTCAACTCGTAGGCTTGGCCCGCATAGCGCAGATCGATCGCCGCCTTGATATTGCGCTGCTCCGCCGGAACGCCTTCCTCGGCGAACCAGCCATTCGCCAGATCGGCGAGCTCGGCGAATTGACGGCGCAGATCGGCGACCGAAGCCGGGGTCAGCGCTTGATAATGCGTGCGCACGAAATCCATGCGCATGCCGCTGGTCAGCAGGCCGATCGCGCACAGGATGCCGGGATAGGCGGGGATGACGATCTCGGCGATTTCCAATTCGCGCGCGAGATAGCCCGAATGCAGCGGCCCCGCCCCGCCGAAGGAGAACAGCGAGAAATCGCGTGGGTCGAGCCCGCGTTCGACCGTCATCGCGCGGATCGCGTTCACCATGTTCGCGGTAACGACTTGCAGGATCCCGGCGGCGGCCCGCTCCCAGCCAAGACCGAAACGCGCGCCCAATCGCGCGATCGCGGCGCGCGCGGCGTCGGCGTCGATCTTCATGCGGCCGTTCAGCAGATGGCTTTGATTGAGAATGCCGAGCGCGACGTTCGCGTCGGTGACGGTCGGTTCGGTATTGCCCAGGCCGTAGCAGACCGGCCCGGGATTGGCGCCCGCACTATGCGGCCCGACCTTCATCAAACCGTGATCGTCGCGCGCGATCGATCCGCCGCCCGCCCCCACCGCGTGGATGTCGATCATCGGAATCTTGATCGGGAAGCCATCGACATTCGCCATCGGCTTGTAGCGCGGCGCGAAATCGCTGATGACCGACACGTCGGCCGACGTACCGCCCATGTCGAAGGTGATGAGGTTGCCGCGATCGATCCGCCGCGCGACTTCCAACGCGCCCATCACGCCCGCCGACGGGCCCGACAGCACCGTGCGTACCGGCTGCGTCGCCGCGACATTGGCACCGATCAGCCCGCCATTGCTCTGGGTGATCATGATGCGCGACGGCACGATGTCGCGCAGCTGGCCCTGCAACCGGTCGATATAGTTGCGCATCAAGGGCCCGAGATAGGAATTCATCGCGACGGTCGACGTGCGCTCGTATTCGCGGAATTCGGGCACGATGTCCGACGAGGCGGAAACGAACACGTCCGGCAATTCGCTTTCCAGAATCGCCTTCACGCGCCGCTCATGCGCGGGGTTCAGAAAGCTGAACAGGAACGAGATCGCGATGGCGCGCACGCCCGATTTCCGCAAGGCGGGAATCAGGCCGCGGACATCTTCTTCCGCCAGCGGGGTAAGGACCGAGCCATCGTATTGCACGCGCTCGCGCACTTCGAAGCGCAGGTCGCGCGGCACCAGCGGTGCGGGCCGCATCGTTTGAAGATTATAGAGTTCCGGCCGGCGCTGACGCGCGATCTCCAGCACGTCGCGGAAACCCGCCGTGGTGATCAGCGCGGTCGGCGCCCCGCGCCGTTCGATCAGCGCGTTGGTGGCAACCGTAGTGCCGTGGCCGAAGAACGTGACCTTGGGTTTGGCGCCAACGTTTTGCGCCAGCAGCGAATACATGCTGCGCGCGGCATCGACGATGCCGGTCGACGGGTCGGTGGGCGTGCTGCTCACCTTCCAGACCGTCAGAGCGCCGGTCTTTTCGTCCAGCGCGCAAACATCGGTGAAAGTGCCGCCGGAATCCACGCCGATGCGGAACGCGGGAAGATCGTCGATCGCCTGGGACATATCCGAACGCCAGCCCTGTTTTAGTTCTCACGATTGGCGCCAATATTGGTTATAAGATTGGGCGATGTCAATGGCGTTGTGTTGCGGTAGTTTCGCGCTGGCTCTGAGCGGAGAATCGGGAAAGCGACGAAAACGGTGTTGAAGGAAGCGACCAAAGCCCAGCCGCCCGCCGCCGGTTCGTCCGGCGCCAAAGATGTCGCCGCGCAGATCGAGCGCGACATCAATCTTGGCCGCCATAGTCCCGGCGCATGGCTGAAGCAGATCGACCTTGAACAGACCTATGGCGTTTCGCGCTTGGCCGTCCGTCAGGCGCTGGAGCGTCTGGCCGAGCGTGGCCAGGTCGAACTGCTGCCCAATCGCGGCTACCGCGTGAAGGAATTCGACCCGCAGCGCTTCAATAACGTCGTCAACATCCGCATGATCCTGGAGGTCGCCGCCGCGGAGATGGTCGCGGGCGAGATCGACGACGCCAGCCTCGCACGGATGCAGAAATCGGCCGAGCGATTCGCCAGCGCGATCGCGACTGGAACCTTTGCGGAGCAGGACCAGGCCAACCGCGAATTCCATCGCGAAATGCTGCGCGCCTGCCCCAACCGCGATCTGGTCGATCTGATCTTCGATCTGCGCGACCGCATCCCGCTCAGCATGCAGCGCGAGCGCTACAATACCTCGATGATCGGCCGATCGGCGCAGGAGCATTTCGAGATGGTCGAATTGCTGCGCAAAGGCGACCGGCGCGCGATCGCGGCGTTGGTGCGCCGCCACACATTGGGCGCGTTGCTGTCCACCGCCGACATCGCAACGAAGTGAACGGCTAATCCGGATTGCTCGATGAAAAAGGCCCCGGTCGAAAACCGGGGCCTTTTATTCGTGGCGGCCGATGGTGCGCAACGTCGTGCGCGAACCTTTGGTGCCGCGCTCCGAAAACACGTAATTCCCGTAAGGTTGACAGGCCGCCGGAAGGGGTAAAATAGTGCCGGCCGGATCGCCTCCCGGGCTCGACATCGCGGGGCATCCGGCATCATCCGTACGAAGGAGCGACACTATGGCTTTCGAACTTCCCGCTTTGGATTTCGCGCAGACCGCGCTGGCCGATCGCGGCATGTGCCAGGAAACCCTGGAACTGCATCACGGCAAGCATCACCAGACCTACATCACCGCGCTGAACGGCCTGGTGGAGAAAAACGCGGCGCTGCAAGGCAAGTCGCTCGAAGAACTCGTGAAGCTGTCGGCCACCGACGCGGCACTGACGCCGGTTTTCAACAACGCTGGCCAGCATTGGAACCATTCGTTCTTCTGGAAGTCGCTGTCGCCCAAGGGCGGCGCCATTCCGGCCAAGCTGAAGGCGAAGATCGAAGCCGATTTCGGCTCGGTCGAAGCGTTCAAGGAGTCGTTCAAGACCGCCGCGACCACGCAGTTCGGTTCGGGCTGGGCGTGGCTTATCCTCGGCAAGGACGGCAAGCTGAAGACGACGAAGTCGGGGAATGCCGGCACGCCGATCGCCACGGGCGAAGGCAAGCCGCTGCTGGTCATCGACGTGTGGGAACACGCCTACTACGTCGATTTCCGCAACCGCCGGCCGGATTTCACGACCAACTTCCTCGACAAACTCGCCAATTACGAGTTCGCGGAAGCCAATCTCGGCTGAACCACGGCGGCGGCGGGCGCGCATTCCCGGCACAACGGAGCCGGTTCGGGAAAATCGACGTTATAGACCCGCAAGCGCGTACCGCCGCCTTCGCCGCCGCCCGTCGTCGCCGGCATCGACGCCAACAAGGCGGCGATCTCCGCCGCCGTCGGCGGCCCGCCGGGCCCGCGTACGACCAGCGTCAGACTGCGCGCCGATGAATGCCAATCGCGGCGATTGGTCGTAACGGTACTTGTCATCGCTTGCGCTCCGGCCGGCCCTGCGGCAGCGCGACGCGCTGCGTGAACCAGCTCAACACCGCGCAGCGCACCTTCGACGAGAAATTCGCGTCGTCCGACAGGCCTTGGCGAAGTTCCGACAGGAAGCGCGACATGGTCAGGCCTTCAATCCGGCACATGTCGCGCAAGGCGGCCTGGAACTCGGCTTCCAGCCGTAGGCTGGTACGCCCGCCCTCCGTGCCGATCTTGTAGGACCGCGGCGACGGCCGCGATTTGCGCCCTTTCGCCCGCCCATGGGGGCCGAGCGGCAGGGAAATCGCCGAATTCGCGGGGACGATGACGGGGATTGTGGTCGTTTCCATGGGTCGGTCTCGCCTTTCTCGTCTCCGGCCACCGCGCCACCCCAAGTCCCCCGAGGGAATTCGGGGAGCACTAGGCCGGGACGCCGTGCCGCGCTATTGTATGCCGGCCTGGGACGACCGGACTGTTCGACGGAAATCCTAGGCGTCCGGCACCCGCAGTTCTGCGGGTATGGAGAAAATTGTATGCCGAACGTGCGCGAACGATTTTTGGAGGCTTTGTCCCGGCGGCGGATCCGCCTGGCCCATGCCGCGCGCATCTGCGGAACCAGTTCCGACACGTTCGAGCGCTTGAGCGCCGGCCTGACCCGCAAGGTCAACGCCGATTGGCTGCAGGCCATCGCCGCGTCGCTGCCGATCACCGACCGGTTGGCCTTCTTGCGCGAAGTCATTCTCACGCCCGACGCGAAATCGGCGGAACGCCTCGCGGTCGTGGAATCGGGCTGGATTTCCGACGAAGGCGAATTCCTGTCGGCCCCCGACGGCTTGGTCGAAGAAGCGCGCCGCCGCCTCGGCACGCCGGGCGAAGGCTATGGCGACGTGCGCGCTTTCGTGGCGCGCGGTTTCGGCTGGGCGGGGATCGAGCCGGTCGGCCATGACGGCATGCGCGTGACCTTCGACCGCATGGCGCTGACCGGTGCCGCGGCCGTGGCGCTCGAAGACGCGATCCACGCGAGCCGCGCGCGCTTTGCGCTGGTGGGCTTGGGCGAGCCGAACGCGCCGTTGCAAAGATTCGAGCCGCGCGAACTTGGCGCGGTCGTCGCACGCCTTATCCGCGCACGCACGCCCATCCCCAAAGGCTGGGTCGATATGCGCATGCCCTATGGCGAGTTGAAGCCCGAACTGCGCTCGGTGCTCGACAGCGGGGCCGCCGGCGACATGGCGCATTATTTCGTCGAGATGCTGAAGGGCGGCACGACGTCGCTGTTCAAAATCGTCGACGGCGAAGCGGTGTGCCTGCATATCGGCTCGCGCTTCAACGTGCCCACGCGCCGCTGGATCGGGGCGCGCGTGCTCGACCGCACGCAACTCGTCCCCTACGCCGCGATGATCGACCGCCACGCGCGCGAAGCCGCCGAACGCGCCCAGCCCGAAGCGCGGGTGCTGCGGGTCGATTTCGGCACGCATTGGACGGCGTATCAGAAGTTAATTTTGCCGTTCCGGCTCGACGACGCTACTTTCGTAGCGACCACCTCCGTCGTGCTCGAAGAAAGTTCGTCGCGCCCGCCGAATTGACGCGCGACGCCCCTCCGGCTTAACCCGGAATCGTGTTCAATGGCTGCCTCCCCTTTCCGTTCCCGGAGGTACAGGCCATGAAATTCCTCGACGTCTTCCAACGCCCGGACAAATCCGTCCTCGATCCCAAGATCGCCTTCACGCGCTGGATGCAGCTCGGCGCGTGGTTCGAAGCGCATGGCTACGACATCGACGTCAGCCACCGGCTCGACGACGTGCGCCGCTTCTGGGAAGCGCTGCCCGACGACAAGCGCGCCAAGGTGCGCATGCCGCCGGCGCAAGACAGCCGCTTCCACAATCCCGCCGAAGCCGACGTGATCGTGTTCACCGCGTCGCGCGCCGACGAAGGCCCGGTGGCGACGATCGGCATGCGCCGCGTGTGGCTCGAACGTTCGCTCGCGGAGATGATGAGCGATCTTTCCTTCTGGTATGGCGATCAGGCGCAAGCGATGTCGGGCGAAGGCCGCACCTGTGCGGTGTCGGCCCCCGCGGCTTACGAACTCGAATCCTCGCATCTCGGGTGGTTCGGCGGCGGCATCAACGTGTCGAAGGACACGAAGATCTACAAGGCGCTGGCGCGCGCGGCGTTGTTCTACGTCGCCACGCATTGGCAGATCAAAGCGGTCGCGGCGATCGTCGAAGGTTCGACCTTCCGCTTGCACGGCTTCGACTGGTACGGCTTCACGCGCTGCGAATTGGGCGTATGGCGCGACCAGAACGAATTCCTGCTGGCCAGCATGTCGCGCCGCGAACTCATCACCGCCGCCGCGATGCCGGGCTTCTGCGAAGCGGAAACGCCGTTGAAGGGTTTCCTGCGCGAACAGTCGCGCGGTCTGCTGCCCGCGTCGCTGCGCGCCTTGCCGGCGTTGACCTCGCCCGTGCCGCCACCGTCGGCGAACTTCGCCTTGGAAACCGCCGAACCCGGCATGGTCGCCTAAGCCGAACGGGGCGGGCCGAACAACCCGCCCCTTTTCGTTTATGCCGTTTCGATCGAAATCGGCTGCGCCCCTTCCCACAGCACTTTCTTGCCGAGGGTGGCGAGGTTTTCGATCCCGTCGGTGATCGTCATGAAATGGTTGCCGGCGAGCTGGCCCATCTTGCTGGCGAATTGAACGCCGCCATAGGCGACAATGATTTCGGTTTCGCTGATCCCGCCCGGATAGAGCAGGAACTGCCCCGGGGCGGGATAGCTCGTATGGTTCTCGTAGCCGAGGCCGAAATCGAAATCGCCCAGCGGAATCCAGCAACCTTCGCCGCTCCAGCGCACATGGATCAGCTTCTGGCGATAGGGCAGCAGCGTGCGGAATTTCGCGACCGTCTTGGGTGCGGCATCCTCGAACTTCGCGCCGAAGACGAAACCGCCGGCGGTGATCTTCAACTTCTCCATGAGGCTGCCTCTCTTTATTTCTTGAGCGATCATCTTAGAACGTCCCGAGCTGTTCGGCGAACATCTCGGCGAAGGACGCCGCCGCGACCGGCAGATTGCGCCCGCGCAACTGACCCAAAATCAAATCGGCGGGCGGCGCATCGCGCTCGTCGATCGGGCGCGCGACGATCCCGTCCGTCGCTTTGGCGCGCGTCTTGACCACGCCCGCCTCGATCTGGAACGAGATCAGCCCGGTATGCCGCACGCAGCCGCGCAGCATTTCGAACGAATTCGATTCCACCGCGGGCGCGATGCGGATGCCTGCGCGACCCGCGAATTCCTCCAGCAGCACGCGCGCACCCAGCGGCCGCTCGGGCAGCGCCATCGGATAGCGCACGCAGTCGCGTAAACGCATCGGGCCTTTGCCCGACAGCGCATGGCGTTCGGGCAGCAGCGCCACCAGCTTCTGCGGCAAGCGCTTCAACACATGCAAGACGCCCGCCGCCGGGGCCGGGCGATAGACCAGCACCAGATCGACCCGGTAATCGGCCAAGGCCGACACCGCCGCCTCGCGGTCCAGCACTTCGACATGGAACGAGATTTTCGGGTGCTTCTCCGTGAAGCGCGCGATCGCCAAGGGCAGCAGATGGGGTGCCGCCGCTTGGCTGCAGGAAATGCGCACCGCCCCGCGCCGGACGCCGCGCATATCCTCGATTTGCGAGGCCAGGCGCTGCGCCTCGGCATTCTGCGCGCGGGCATAGGTAAGGAACATTTCTCCCGCCGTCGTCAACCCAACGCCGCGCGCGCGCCGCTCGAACAACGGTGCGCCCAATTCCTGCTCCAAATCCTGAATGCGCCGGACCAGCGCCGAGCCCGTGATATTCGCGCGCTCGGCGGCCTTGCGAAACGAGCCGGTCCGCGCCACCGCGTCGAAATAGGACAATATCCGCTGATACTTCATTGGGCAGGCTTTCGCTTCCGGCGGGTCACGGCGCCCAAACGCGCGCCAGCGCCAAGGGACCGTGTCCTTTTTCGAACCGCTTTCCTTCGAAAGCGACAGTTTTTGGAAGCAATAACCGCGCCTAGGCTTTCCCCATGGAAAGCGAGCAACGGCGCAATTTGATGAGCTTCGTGCGGGAGGTCCCCGCCCCGCGCCGCGCGTTGATCGACACCGATCCGCAACAAATCGAGATCGATCTGGCCCGCACCGCCTTGCTGGTCGTCGATATGCAGAACGACTTCCTGCACGACGAAGGCTGGTTCGCCGCGTCCGGCATCGATCCCGCCTCGGTGCGCCGCGCGATCGGTCCGGTGAAAGCGCTGACCACCGCCGCGCGCAGCGGCGGCGTGCCGGTCTTCTGGGTGAATTGGGGCGTGCGCCCCGACGCCGCCAATTTGCCCGCTTTCGCGCTGGAGCGCGCGCGCAACAACGGCGAGCGCCCGACCTATGGCGATCCCGCGATCTCGGGCAAGGGCCGCACGCTGGTCGCCGACGATTGGGGGGCCGCCAATATCGACGAGCTTCCGATCGAGCCGGGCGACGTGCTGGTCCACAAGCATCGCCTGTCGGGTTTTTGGGACAACGAGCTCGATTCGATTTTGCGCCGTCGGCAGATCACGACGCTGGTCTTCGCCGGCATCAATACCGATCGCTGCGTGTTC
>JAIUNH010000106.1 GCA_020161965.1 Pseudomonadota bacterium | reverse complement strand
GACGGCCAGGCCGCGCGGGCCGATGGGGCCAGCGCGCTCAAGCTCGCCGCCACGCGCGTGTTTGCCACGCAGGCCGTCGCGCTGCCCGCCTGGGAGGTAACGCTGATGCGGGATGCCGATGAATGGGACGAGCTGCGCTACCACGAGTTCGGGCCCGAGGGCGCCCGCGTGGGCTGGCTGGACTTCGACTTCCACAACGGCGCCATGTCCGAGCGCCAGTGCCTGCGCCTGCGCGATGCGCTGCGCTGGGTGCGCGCGCGGGCGAAATCAAACTGACGATGACGGTGTTCCTCGCCTCCTTCGCGGTGGCGCAGTTGTTTTGGGGCGCCCTCTCCGACCGTTTCGGTCGCCGGCCGATTCTGTTCGCGGGCGTGATCGTTTATCTCGCCGGCACGATCGTTTGCATGACCGCCGGTTCGATCGGCATTCTGATCGCCGGGCGTTTCATCCAAGGGATCGGCGCTTGCGTGGGCGTCACGATTTCGCGCGCCGTGGTGCGCGACCGCTACGACCGCGTGCAAGGGGCGCGCACCCTCGCCTTCATCGGTATGGCGATGGCGGCGGGCCCGGCCATTGCCCCCGTGCTGGGCGGGCAGTTGCAGGTGTTGTTCGGCTGGCGCGCCGCCTTCGCCGCGTTGCTGCTGATCGGGGCCGGAATCGGGCTTGCGACCTTTCTGCGGCTCGACGAAAGCATCCCGCGGCGCGATCCCGCCGCCACCGATCCCGTGCGGTTGATCACGAATTACACCGCCTTGCTGCGCAACCGCATCTACATCGCCTATTCCGGTCTGGCGTCGTCGTTTTTCGGTGGCTTGATGGCCTTCGCCACCGCGTTGCCTTTCGTGATGATCGACGGTTTCGGGATGAGCCCCGCTTTATTCGGCTTCATGCCGCTGTTCACGGTGTTGGGTTATTTCTCTGGCTCGACGCTCGCGGGCAAGCGCACCGGCCGCGATCCGGCGCATAAGCTCGCGCGCGCGGGCGCGGGTTGCGCGCTGATTGGCGGCACCGCTTATGCGGCCGTTACGCTGCTGGGGCTCGAATCGCCCGCCACCGTGATCGCGCCGATGATGATCTTCATGTTCGGCTATGGCCTCGCGCTGCCCTCGGCCCTCGCGGCCGCGATGCAGCCTTTCGCGCAGATGGCGGGAACCGCTGCCGCCCTGCAAGGCTTCGCGCAGATGGCGATGGGTGCGGGCGTCACGCTGCTCGTCGCGGCCTTCGCCGATGGCACGGCGCGGTCGATGGCGCTGGCGGTCGCGGCGGCATCCATCTTGGTCGCACTCTTCGCCTGGTACGCCCCCACCGAAAGCAAACAGGCGTGACCGCCGGGCGCACCGTCTTCGCGCTGATTGTCGGCATGGTGGCCATCGGGCCGCTGTCGACCGATCTTTATTTGCCGTCCTTGCCCGCGATCGGCAAAGCGCTGGATGCCGACGTGGCGCATGTGCAGCTCACGCTGTCGGCCTATATGTGCGCCTTCGCCTTGGTGCAGCTTGTCTACGGCCCGCTATCCGACCGATACGGTCGCCGGCCGGTGGCGATTGCCGGTATCGCGATCTACACCCTTGCGAGCCTTGCCTGCGCGCTCGCACCCACGATCGAGGCGTTGATCTGGGGCCGGGCGGGCCAAGCGGCGGGGGCGTGCGCGGGCGTCGTGCTCGGCCGCGCGATCGTGCGCGATGTCTATGGGCGCGACGGGGCGGCGCGCGCCCTTGCGATCGTCGGGTCGATCATGGCGTTCGCCCCCGCCATCGGCCCGATCTTCGGCGGCTTCATCGAGGTCGCGTTCGGCTGGCGCTGGAATTTCGTGCTGCTGCTCGGCTTTGCGCTTGTGCTGCTGGCGGGGCTCGTCTTTGGTCTCGACGAGACCAACGCGCATAAGGATCCGGCGGCGACCGATCCCGGCCGCATGCTGCGAAACTTCGCGCTGCTGCTCGCCAGCCGCACATATCTGGGCTATGCGCTGGTCGTGTCGCTTTGCTATGGCGGGTTTTTCGCCTTTATCTCCGGCTCGCCCTTCGTCTTGATCGAGGTTTTGGGCCTGTCGCCGCCGGAATACGCAGGCTTCTTCCTGCTTTGTGTGATCGGCTATGTCGTCGGCGCGCAATTGACGGTGCGGCTCAGCAAAAGCTGGGGTTCGGACAAATTGCTGCGCCTGGGCACCTGCCTCAACGTTACGGGCGGGGCGGCGATGCTGTTCGTCGCGACCGCTGGCTTCGCCACACCCGGCCTGATCGGCGCCACGCTGCTGACGGCGCCGATGATGGTCTATATGGCCGGCATGGGCATCGTGTTGCCCAACGGCCAAGGTGCCGCACTCGGCCCCTATCCCACGATGGCGGGGGCGGCGTCGGCGTTGATGGGCTTCCTGCAAATGGCGACGGCGGCCCTGACCGGCATCGTATTCGGCGCGTTGCATGCGGGCGGCACGACGGCCCTGCCCGCGATCGTACTGGCTTGCGGGGCCGCCGCGTTCGTCAGTTTCGCGCTGCTCGCGAAGCGCTGATCAGCGCGTATCGTTCAAGCCGCCATTCGCGGCGGCGGCCGGCGGCGGCGATGGCAGATAGGTCGGCGCCGGCGCGGGGGAACCCGCCGGCACAGCGGGTGCCGACGGCGCTTGCAGCGATTGGAACAGCCGCGCGAACCAGCCCGGCTGTTCGATCGGCACATCGCCGGGCAGCGGGCGTGCGGGCAGGCCGCGATGCGCTTCGACCATCACCGCGCGCCACAACCGGGCGGGCAACGTGCCGCCGGTGATGCGGCGCATATCGTCGCGATCGTCGTTGCCGAACCATGCCCCGCCGACGTAATCGGCCGTGAAGCCGATGAACAACGCGTCGCGATAATCCTGCGTCGTGCCCGTCTTGCCCGCCGTCGGCCGATCGAGTGCGGCCGAACGGCCCGAGCCTTCCTTCACCACCGCCGTCAGCAATTCGGTCATCGCGGCGAGGGCCGGCTTCTCGACGACCATGCCGGGACCCGAGCCTTGGCGGCGATAGAGCACATTGCCGCCCGCGTCGCGAATTTCGGTGATCGCATGCGGGATCACGCCTTCGCCGCCATTGGCGAAGGGCGCATAGGCGGCGACCATTTCCATCAGCGTCGTTTCCGACGTGCCCAGCGCGATCGATAGATCGCGGCGCAAGGGCGACGCCACACCCAAACGCTGCGCCGTGCGCAGCACGTTATCGATGCCCGCTTGCTGGGCGACCCGGATCGCGGCCGTATTGACCGAACGCGCAAAAGCATCGTGCACGGTCATGTCGCCGAAGACGCGCCCGTCGATATTCTGCGGGCGCCAATCGCGGATCTGCAACGGCGCCCCCGATACGATATCGGTCGTCTTCAAGCCGTGTTCGATGCCCGCGAGATAAACGAATGTCTTGAACGACGAGCCGGGCTGGCGGCGCGCTTCGGTCGCGCGGTTGAAGGGGCTGGTCGCGTAGTCGCGCCCGCCGACCAAGGCTTGCACCGCACCATCGGGCTTCATCAGAACGAACGCGCCCTGCTCGACCTCCGCGCGCTGGCCCTCGCGTGCCAGGATATCGGCAAGGGCGGTTTCCGCCGCGCGTTGCAGGCGCTGATCGATCGTGGTGACGATCGTCAGGTCGCGATCGGCGAACCCGACGAAGCCTTGCACCTGATCGAGCAGCCAATCGGTGAAATAGCGATTGCCGCGCTGGGCTTGGGTGAAGCTGGGGCTCGATACCGGCATCGCACCCGCCGCTTGGCGCTGGGCGGGCGTGAGGAACCCGGCCTCGACCATATTGTCGAGCACGTCGGACGCGCGCGCCTTGGCGCGCGGCAGGCTGGCGGTCGGCGCCAAGCGCGACGGCGCTTTCAGAAGTCCCGCGATGATCGCCGCTTCATGGACGTTCACCTCGCGCGCCGATTTGCCGAAATAGCGCCGCGCGGCGGCTTCCACGCCGTAGGTGCCGGCACCTAGATAAACGCGGTTCAAATAGAGCGTGAGGATCTGTTCCTTGGTGAATTTGCGCTCCAGCCAGAAGGCGAGCAGCAATTCACGGATCTTGCGCTCGGCCGAACGGTCGTTGTCGAGGAACACGTTCTTGGCGAGCTGCTGGGTAATCGTCGAGCCGCCTTGCACGACGCGGCCGGCCTGAAGATTGGCGACGAAGGCGCGCGCGATGCCGCGCGGATCGACGCCGAAATGTTCGTAGAAGCGGCGATCCTCGGTCGCCAGCACGGCCATCGGCAGATAGGGCGGCATTTCGTCCAGGCGCACGAGGCCGCCATAGAGATCGCCATAGGTCGCGACCGTATCGCCGCCCGCATCGACGAAGGTCATCGCCGGGCGGCGGTCGAAACGCTCGATCCGGTCGATCGGCGGCAGGGTCAGCGCGAAATAGCCGAGCGCCGCGGCACCGGCGATGCCGCCCCAAATACCGACGACGAGGCCCCATTTGAGGGCGAATTTCGCGATTCGACCGACGCGGCCCGATCCGCCGCCGCCGCCACGCTTCTTGGCGGGTTTGTCGGATTTGGCGCGTTTGGGTTTGGGACTTCGCCGGGGCGGTCGCGCCTCCGGGTCGGCGCGCAAGGAATCCCCGCGTTCGGCCGTATCGGCGGCGGACCGTTCGAAACTTGGCTCGCGCCGGGAGATCCCCCGCCTTGATCTATCGCGACTCGACATAGGCGGATTCTACCGCCGAATCCGCCGGATTTATGGCGAAGCCGCGCCGGGATCAGGCCAGGGCGGCCAAACCCTTGGCCATCGCCGGACGGGCGAAGACCCGCGCGATATAGGCTTGGAGGTGGCTGAGTTCCGCCACGCCGGGAATGTCCTTGGCACGGCGCGCGGCCGGGGCAAGGGCAATGTCGGCGATGGTGAATTCGTCGCCCGCGATGAACGGGCGGCCATCGGCCAGCGCCTTGTTGGCCTGGCCCAGCGCCGTCGCGACGCGCCCGGCAAGCCATTCGCCCACCGGGGCCGGCTTGTCGGCGAGCTTCGACATCGAGAAGCCGATATAGGCGCCGATGGCGCCCGAAACGTCGGAGGCCGAATAGGCGACCAAACGCAGCACGTCGGCCTTTTTGGCGGCGGGCAGCAGCTTGCCGGTCTTGTCGGCGAGATAGAGCAGAATCGCGCAGGACTGCGCGATCTTCACGCCGGCCGCGTCGTCGACCAGTGCCGGCACTTGGCCCGCCGGGTTGATCGCGAGGAACTCCGCCGTCTTCTGCTCGCCCTTCGACAGGTCGAGCTTGTGCAGCGTGTAGGGCAAACCGAATTCCTCCAACGCGCAGCTGGCGCGTTGCGCGTTGGAGGTGTTCGCGGCGTAAAGATGCAGCGACATGTTTTAGAGACGACGGCCGGAAGCGGCGTCGAACACGTGGAACATGCCGGGCTTGGGCGTGAGCTTGATCTGCTCGCCCGGACGGAAGGCATGGCGTTCGCTGAACACGGCGGTCGTGTCCTGACCGTCGATTTCGAACAGCACCAGCGTTTCCGCACCCGTCGGCTCGATGACCTTGACCGTCGCCGGCAGGCCTTCGCCGCCGGTGGCGAGCGTAAGGTGTTCGGGACGGATGCCGACCTTGAGATCGGAACCCGCACCCTTGGGGGCTTGGACCTTCATGCCGCCGGGCAGTTCGACCGCCCCGCCATTGGCCTTGGCCTTGAGGAAGTTCATCGCCGGCGAGCCGATGAAGCCCGCAACGAACAGGTTCGCCGGGCTATCATACAGCTCGAGCGGCGTGCCGATCTGCTCGACGATGCCGTCATGCATGACGACGATGCGGTCGGCCATCGTCATCGCTTCGATCTGGTCGTGCGTGACGTAGACGGTGGTGGTCTTCAGGCGCTGGTGCAGCGCCTTGATTTCCGTGCGCATCGCGACGCGCAGTTTGGCGTCGAGGTTCGACAGCGGTTCGTCGAACAAGAACACCTGCGGGTCGCGCACGATCGCGCGGCCCATGGCGACGCGCTGGCGCTGACCGCCCGACAACTGCTTCGGGTAACGGTCGAGATACTTTTCCAAGTTCAGAATTTCGGCGGCGCGCTTCACGCGCTTTTCGATTTCCGACTTGTCGGCTTTGCGCAGCGTCAGCGAGAACGCCATGTTGTCGCGCACGGTCATGTGCGGATACAGCGCATAGTTTTGGAACACCATCGCGACGTCGCGTTCCTTCGGCGGCAGGTGGTTGACCACCCGGTTGCCGATCGAGATTTCGCCGCCGGAGATTTCTTCCAGACCCGCGATCATGCGCAGCAGGGTCGACTTGCCGCAGCCCGAGGGACCAACCAGAACGACGAACTCGCCGTCCGCGATTTCGACGTTCACGCCGTGAATCACGGCCGTGGTGCCGTAAGCCTTGCGAACGTCACGTACTGATACGCCAGCCATAGGTGTTTCCCCCGTTGGATTTATGGGGGCAGATTAATGCGATACGCCCGGTTTCGGCAACCTGAACATTGCGCCGATTTACCGTGCCGTTCCGCGCCGCAATAAACCGGTGCGGAAGCTGTGATTACAAAAGCAGGCGGTTTCACGAAATGGAACCGGCCGCCGCGTGAAGTTCAAAAAATGGGCAGAAAAACGCGACTTAAAAAAGAAAAAGCGCGGGAACGACGATGCGTCCCCGCGCTTTTGTTCCGGCCCGAAAGCCGGGCAAGAAAGCTTAGACGGCTTCCTTGAGATCCTTGGCGGCGCGGAAAGCGACCTTCTTCGACGCCTTGATCTTGATCTGCTCGCCCGTGGCCGGGTTACGGCCGAGGCGCGCCGGACGCTTGCGAACCTGGAAAATGCCCAGGCCCGGAACGCGGATCTTGGCACCCTTCTTCAGGCTCTTCGTCAGCGCCGCGACGAAGCCGTCGAGGATCTCGACCGACTGCTTCTTCGGGATTTCATGCTTCTCAGCGAGCTCATACGCGATCGCCTTGAGCGTAACGACTTCCTGCTTCTCGGCCATTGAGGTAGGCCTCCTCTAACGGGTTTCTTCCTTTTCGACGCCCCTACCGAACTTCGAAAGCGCTGAAAGCATCCTTCACCAGCCCTTCGGGTCGCGCCGCCCCCATCTCCTCGCACCCGCATCGAAGCCCGGATTTACGGGCGATTCGACACGAATCGGAGAGAGTGGCTGCGAATCGGTATGCCCCTTCGACCGATTCGGGGCAAGCACAAAAAAATAAGAAATGCCGATGGAATCGGTATTTCTTGCGCCTCCGATCCGAAAAACACCGGAAATCAGGGTTTTTACGACGGTCGACGCCGTCGGATTCAGCGTCGCGGCACGACGCCGCGCATGCGCGAAGCCAGCGTTTGCGCGGCTTCTTGCGCGGTCGACAGACTCGTATCGATGCGGATATCGGCGTCTTCCCAGGGCCGATAGTCGCGCGCCACGACCTGCGCCCAGTCGAGTTTCGGCACGCCCGGCAGATCGTTCGTTCGGCTTTCCAGACGTTCGCGATGAAGGCCCGCATCGGCGCAGACGATCTCCACGCCCAGAAATTCGGCGTGCGCGCGACGCGCGGCTTGGCGGAAACCATCGCGCGTCAACGGCCAGGGATTGACGCAATCGACGATCGCGTCCCGCCCGATTTCCAGATTGGAAACCGCAAGCGATGCGGCGATGTCGTAGCCCTCGGGCCCGATTGCGCGGCCGGGATCGCGGCTGCGCAACGCGCCTTCGATCGCATCGACGCGCAGATAAGCCGCACCGATCTCGCGCGCCAATAACCGCGCGATCGTCGATTTTCCCGTGCCCGGGAGCCCTGCGAAAGCGATCAGGATCGGCATCAACTGGTCGGACGCGCGCAGCGTTCCCACACCTCGTCGCTCGCCGCCCCTTCGGGCCGGAACAGCATCGTGCGGTCGTTGACCAGACGCATCGCGACACGCTTGCCCGCTTCGCGTTCCCCCGCCGGCGCCATATAGGAGAAATCGTGCCGGCCGTAATCGCCGTCGATCGCTTTGCCCGCGGGCGTGACGATCTTCGGCCCTGCGATGTTGAGATGACGGCGCGATGCGGTCGAACACCAATCCCCGTTGATCGAGTCGGCGAAGGCCGATCCGGCGAAAGCGATACAAGCGATGCAAGCGACGAAAGCACCGATCGGAATCCGCATGGCTCCCTCCCCTTCATGGGCGTCGAAACGCCGCCCATTCTTACCTGCGCGGCGGCAGATCGCGCATCTTGAAACGGATTTCCAGCGCGCGCGGTTGCGTAACAGGCGGCGCGCCGGGCGGGCGGACGAAAGGCTGAGCTTGACGCGCGGCGGCAACGAAGGATTCAAGCATTGAGCGGACCATCATGGCTCTCGGATTGCGGGCCTCAGCTGCGGCGACCATGGCGTCGTAATCGACGATCGCTGCGCGATAATCGACTGGCAAGCGCTGATCCATCGGCGCTCCCAACCAGCCATCCGGTTCGATGACGAACACAAACGTAATATCCTCTTGGGCGAAACGCGGACTGCTATAATCGATCATCCAGTTGCGCAGGATCTGCGCCAGCAGGAAATCCGTTTCGGCCTGGGTGACTTTTTCGGACGGCATGCCGCCGCCGACGGTCGGGCGTGCTTCGTCCTGCACTTGCGCCGGGCGCTGGGCCGGCGGGGCGGCCGGCGCCGTGCGGCGCGGCGCCGGGGCCGGGGGCGGCGGCGCCAATCCGTCGGGCGCGGTCGGCACGGGCGGCGCATCGGCCGCGGGGGCGGGCGGCTCGGGCGCCACGGCGTCGCGATTCGCCGGCGATGGCGACGGTGCCGGTGTCGCGCGCCGATCGATCGGCGGCACGGTTTCGGGCCGCGCATCGGGCGTGGGCGAGCTCGACCGCTCGGCCGGTGTCGCGGTTTCGAGTTGCGGCGGCAAAGGCGGCGGCGGAGGCGGTGCGACTTGCGGTGCCGGCGGCGGCGGCGGACGCGGCGCTTCGCGCGCCGGCGGCGGCGCGGGGGGCGGTGGCGGCGCCACGAATTCCATCGGGATCGCGACGATCTCGGGCTCGGGCGGCGGCAGATCGCGCCGCTCCGCCCCGATCCATAAAAGCAGCAGCAGAAAATGCAGCAGGATCGACGCGATCAACGCCCACGCCAGCGGCTTGCCGCCGCCGGGCAACGGCGCGGTCGAAAGCCTGGAATCGGCGTCGATGACGGCGACGGCCATGCTTCTGCCTTACAACCAGCCCGTCTTCTTGAAGCGCCGATAGAGCAGCCCGCACGCCACCGCGATCGTGACGAGGGCGGCGGGATAACCGTAATCCCAATCGAGCTCCGGCATGTTCTTGAAGTTCATACCCCAGATGCCGGCGAAGGCGGTGGCGACGGCGAAGATACCGGCCCACGCGGCGAGGCGCTTGTTGACCTCGCTTTCTTCGATCGTGACCATCGACAGGTTCACCTGCATCGCGGTCGTCGCGGTGTCGCGCAAATCGTCGATCGACGCGTTGATGCGCAGCAGATGGTCGTAGACGTCGCGGAAATATTCCTGGCTATGCGTGCACACGGCGGGCACGCGCCCGCCATAGAGCTTGCTGACGCCTTCGATCAACGGCACCACCGCATGGCGCAGGCACATGACCTTGCGCTTCAATTCGTAAAGCCGTTCGATATTCGCGCGCTGGCCGCCTTTTTCGAAGATCCGGTCTTCGATGGCTTCAAGCTCGGTCTCCAGCGCATCGACCACCGGGAAGTAGCGATCGACCGCGGCATCCATCAGCGCGTAGAGCACGAAGGAAGCGCCTTGCTTCAATAGATGCGGCTCGCGCTCGCAGCGG
>JAIUNH010000105.1 GCA_020161965.1 Pseudomonadota bacterium | reverse complement strand
GCACGTCGACGAAGGTGGCGATCGACGCCGCCTCGCCGCCGAACAGCCCCGTGCCGAACAAGCCGGAGACGATCAGGAAGACGACCGGCACGACGAAGCCGATCGTCATCCAAATCGCGGCAGGAAGTGCCAGCCAGATGCCGGGAGACACGCGCGCGGCCATGGGGTCAGCCGCGCGCGCGCCCGTCATGCCGCGAGATCAAATCGCGATCTCCCGGTCGAAACGCGCCATCCAAGCGTTGCGATGCTGCGCGACGAAGCCCCAATCGATGACCGTCAGCGTCTTGGGATCGGCCACGCCCGGCGGCAACGGCACCAACGGATTGGTCGGCGAGTCATAAAGCTTCTCCGCCCACACGGTCTGGAACGGCACGTCGAGGCATTCGTTGATAAACGCGTCGGCAAGTTCGGGCTGCGGCGCCTTGGCGATCTTGGCGATGCCCGACGGCATGGCGAAGGAGCCTTCCTTCGGATGGCCGAGATCGATGGGCGCCCCATCACGCTTGCGGAACAACGTGTAGGACGAGAACATCCCCGCCCCCAACGTCGCCTCGCCGGTTTCGAGCAGGTTGGCGACCTGCGCCGAGCCGTTATAGACGAGCAGCAAATTCGGCTTGATCGTCGCGAGTTTCTTGAACGCCGCGTCGATTTCGAATTGCGCTTCGGCAATCGGCTTGCCGGTTTCCAAATGCGCGGCGGCCGCCAGAATGAACGGAATCTGCGTCGCGCGCACCGAGGGGATCATCACCTTCTTGGCGTAAGCGGGATCCCACAACGCCGCCCAGGACGGCGTCCCGTTGGGCGCATCCTTGGTGTTGTAGGCGATCGACGCGCGCGGCCACTTATAGGACAGCCACCAGCCGTCGCGCACGATGGCGTTGGGCACGATCTTCGACATGTTGGGGATGTTGGCCGGATTCAGCTTCTCGATCAGGCCTTCGTCCTGGGCGAGGATCATCACCGGGTCGTCCATCAGCACGACGGAGAATTGCGGCCGGTCCTTGACCGCCTGCATCTTCTTCATGTTCTCCAGCGAGCTGGAACCATCATAGAGAACGCGGCAATCGTACTTCTTCTCGAACGCCGGAAAGATGTGTTCACGCATCACCTCGGTTTGACCGGCGGGACCGCCGACGATCAAATCGCGGCGGCGCGATTGCCCGATGGCGGGCGACGCAAGCGCCGCGGTACCGGCGGCGGCAAGGGTCAGAAATCGGCGGCGATCGGTACGAATGGATCGGGTCATGGGGAGGAGCTCCGTCATCAAGGATCAGGCGGCGGGGATCAGGCGGCGGCGTCGGTCTTCGGGCGGGTGCGCATCATCTTGGCGCGGATGTAGTCGCCCGCTTTGACCGGGGGGTATTTCGCGGGATTGCCGGGGCCCGCACAGTTCGGCAGGCAGGCGATCTCCGCATCGACATGCGGCTTCTGGAAGAAGCACAGCGAGAAGCGCGGCGTGGTGCGCGCGATCTCGCGCGGCGGGTTGTCGACGCGATGCAGCGTCGAGACCCACCGATCGTTCGACCATTGCGCCATCAGATCGCCGAGATTGATCGCGACCGCGCCTTCGGGCGCTTCGACGCCGCGCCACACCCCGTCCCGCCCGCGAATTTCGAGCCCGTGGGTCGAGCCGTCCTGGACGACGACGGTCAGCGACGTCGAATCCGTATGCGCGGGTATGCGCATCTGGCCGGGTTCGGGCGCCACTTCCTGCGCCGGGTAATGAACCCAGGTGCAGGTGCTGGCGTGGCCATCGAAGAACGGCGCGAAATAGTCCTGCTTCAGGCCCAGCGCCATCGCGCAAGCGCCGTTCAGCGTGCGCGCGAGCCCATCGACCGAACGATAGAACGCCTCGAAATTCCTGCGGAAGCCGGCGGGTGCGCTTTCCGGCTCGCTTGGCCAGAAATTCGGCGCATACATCCCTTCGAAACCGACGGGTGCGGGCTTGCGATCCGGCGCGTCGAACTCGAGCGCCGAGATCATAAAGGCTTCTTTGTAGTCGGCGACCTTCGAGCCTTCGGGACCCGCCTCGCGATAGCGCGTGCCCATTTTTTCGTAGCCGCGGAACACGTCGGAGCGCTTCGGCGTTGCCGCCAGCTTCGTCGCCATATCCTGCGCGAAATAGGCGCGCGCAAGGCCGAACGAGTCTTGGAACAGCGATTTCGGGATCCCATGGCCGGTCACGACCATGAAGCCGATATCGCGGCAGACCTCGTCGATCCGCGCAGCGGTCGTCGCCATTCCCTTTGCGTCGCCCGCCAGAAATGGCGCGATATCGATCAGCGGCAGTTGCACGAAACCCCTCCGTCACGTTGCGTACAGGAGTGTTCAGCAACGCGCGTGCCATCGCCGGCCTTGGCGCGCAAGTCGCCGTGATTCCGATTGAATCCGGATTTCACGCCGCTGCCTTCGTCCGTCGGGCAAAAAGGCGCTGGCCGCGTCGCAGGCAGGTTGTCTACAAATTCACCAACTGTATACGATCTTGAAAATTGCAGACCGTTCGCGTATTTGAATCCGGAATATCGAGGAGCGTTTCGCGATGGCCGAGACCGAGTTCGAATCCGACGCGTCGGGATCCTTGCGCCCGGTCGCCGCACGCATCGTGCGCGCGATGATGGACGCCGTGCTCGACCGCGCCTTGCCGCCGGGAATCAAGCTCGGCGAGGAAAGCATCGCGCGCCAGTTCGATACCAGCCGCGCCACGGTGCGCGTGGCTTTGCAGCACCTCGCCCAGCTCGGCATCGTGACGATCGAGCCCAATCGGGGCGCGTTTCTGACGCGGCCCAGCACACGGCTCGCCGCCGACCTCTACAGCGCGCGTCGCACGATCGAATCCCAGATCGTCGTCGATGCGGCACAGCATTGCACCGCCGCCGATATGCGCGACATGCTCGCCCATATCGACGCGCAGGAAGCCGCAGCGAAGGCGCGCGACGGGCGCGAACTCGTGCGCCTGCGCGGCGATTTTCATTTGCTGATCGCGCGCGTCGGCGCCAACGCCGTGCTTTACGATATGCTGGCGCGTACGCTGCCGCGCTGCGCATTGGTGCGCGCGCAAAGCGAGCACGATCCCTTTTCCGACCGCCCGGTCGAGGAGCATCGCCGCTTGGCGAGTTTCATCGCCAAAGGACAGCCTGACAAGGCCGTGGCGCTGATGCGCGCGCATTTGACGATCAACGAACGGCAATTGCGCTTCCCGGAACCGGCCGAAGAATCGGCCGATATCATCGCGTTGCTGGCCCCTTACGCGTGCGCACCACAGGACAAGAAGCGTCGGGGCGCGGCATAGGAGTTGCGGCATACCCTTTGCAGAACCATGGGGGATGAACATGCTCTCCCCCATTGCGCTTGCTGGCGATCTTAGCGTCCGCGCGCTCGAGAAATCCTTCGGTGCGGCCCGCGTACTCGACGGCGTCGATCTCGACGTCGCCGCGGGCGAGTTCGTGTCGCTGCTTGGCCCCTCGGGCTGCGGCAAAACCACCTTGCTGCGTATCGTCGCCGGCCTCGTGCTGCCCGATCGTGGGCGCGTGACCCTCGCGGGTGCGGATATCACTGCTTTGCCGCCGCATAAGCGCGATGTCGGCGTGGTGTTTCAGAACTACGCGCTGTTCCCGCATCTCGACGTGGCGGGCAATGTCGCTTACGGCCTGCGCGCCCAACGCCGACCGGAAGCGGAAATCAAACGCATCGTCGAGCGAATGCTCGCCCTCGTACATCTTTCCGATTTCGCCGGAAGATCGGTGCGCGGTTTGTCCGGCGGCCAGCAGCAGCGCGTGGCCGTGGCGCGCGCATTGGCGGTCGAACCCAAATTGCTGTTGCTCGACGAACCGTTCAGCGCGCTCGATCGCAAACTGCGCGAGGCGATGCAGATCGATTTGCGCCGTTTGCTGCGCGAGGTCGGCACGACCGCGATTTTCGTCACGCACGACCAGGACGAAGCGCTGGTCATGTCCGATCGCATCGCGGTGATGAACGACGGCCGCTTCGAACAGATCGACGCGCCCGCCGCCCTTTACGACAAACCCAAGACCGCGTTCGCGCTCGACTTCGTCGGCCGCTCGACGCGGCTTGCGGGCAAGGTCGCGACAGCCGCGAACGGTGCGCTGGAAATCGACACGGCGATCGGCCGCCTGCGCGCTGCCGGCAATTTCCTGCCGGGCTCGCCGGTCGTGGTCGGTATACGGCCGGAGAAGATCGGCTTCGGCCCGGTCGCGGGACCGGCCAATACCTTGCGCGCGCGCGTCTCGGAAATCGTCTTTCAAGGCTCGCTGCTGACAGTGCATTTCCGTACCACCGACGGCGATCGCGTATTGCTCGAAGCGCCGCACGGCACCGCGACGCCCTATGGCGTGGGCGAAGAGGCCACGCTGCATCTGCGCGAGGCCGATACGCTGGTCTTCCCCGCCGCCTAAGGGCCCGCGCCACATCAGTGCGCGGTCGGCACGGTCACGGTTGCGCGCCGATGACCGAGGCCCCTTCCTCGGACGTGCCGGCGACGGCGCGGAACGACGCGAATAGCTCGCGCCCCCAGCCATCGGCGTCGCGCACGGGATCGAAGATCGTCGGTTCGCGCGCCGAAATGTCGGCCAGAATCTCCAGCGTGCCCGCCTCGGCGTCGATGCGGATCATATCGCCGTCGCGCAAACGCGCGATCGGCCCGCCGGCAGCACCTTCGGGCGAGAGATGGATCGCCGCGAGCACCTTGCCCGAAGCGCCCGACATGCGCCCGTCGGTCACCAGCGCCACGCGCTGCCCGCGATCCTGCAACACGCCCAAAGGCGGGATCAGCTTGTGCAGTTCCGGCATGCCGTTGGCGCGCGGCCCCTGAAAGCGCACGACCGCAACGAAGTCGCCGGTTAATTGCCCCGCACCGAATGCCGCGAGCAGTTCCGCCTGATCGGCGAACACCTTCGCAGGCGCTTCGATGCGTCGGCGATCCGCCGCGACGGCGGATATCTTCGTGACCGCGCGGCCAAGATTGCCGGCGAGAATGCGAATGCCGCCTTGCGCGTCGAACGGTTCCGATATGCCACGCAGCACGTCGCGGTCGGCGCTGTCGCGCGGCGGATCGCGCCAAGCCAGGCGCCCGTTATCGAGCCACGGCTCGCGCGCGTACGCACCAAGTCCCTCGCCCATCGCCGTCGTCACATCGGCGAACAGCAAGCCGCCGTCGATCAATTCGCGCAGCAGGAAGGCCGTGCCGCCCGCCGCGGCGAAGCGATTCACATCGGCGTTGCCGTTGGGATAGATGCGCGCCAGCAGCGGTACCACGCGCGACAACGCGTCGAAATCGTCCCAATTGAGTTCGATCCCCGCCAAGCGCGCCATCGCGATCAGATGGATCGTGTGGTTGGTCGACCCGCCGGTCGCCAACAGCGCCACAATCGCGTTGACCCAAGCGCGTTCGTCGAGCATTTCGCCCGTGCCCTTCGCCTTGGCGCGGGCGAGTTCCACCGCGCGGTGTGCGGCGGCATCGGTAAACGCCGCACGCATGGGCGTATCCGGGTTCGGGAACGCCGCCCCCGCGATATGCAGGCCCATCGCTTCCATCAGCAGCTGGTTGGAATTCGCCGTGCCGTAGAACGTGCACGTTCCCGGCCCGTGATAGGCCGCACTTTCGGCCGCGAGCAATGCCGCGCGATCGACTTTGCCTTCGGCGTGAAGCTGGCGGATCTTGCTCTTTTCCGAATTGCCAAGGCCGGACGTCATCGGCCCGGCGGGCACGAAGATCGCGGGCAAATGGCCGTAGGACAGCGCCCCCATCACCATGCCGGGGACGATCTTGTCGCAAACGCCCAAGCACAGCACGGCGTCGAAAATATCATGCGACAGCGCGATCGCGGTCGACATGGCGATCGTGTCGCGGCTGAACAGCGACATCTCCATGCCTTTGCGGCCTTGGGTGACGCCATCGCACATCGCGGGCACGCCGCCCGCGACCTGTGCGACACCGCCCGCCGCGCGCACCGCAGCCTTGATCGCTTGGGGATAGGTCTCGAACGGCTGATGGGCCGAGAGCATGTCGTTATAGGCCGTGACGATGGCAATGTTGGGCGCATCGCCCGCGACCAGCGCCGCCTTATCGTCGGCCGGGCACGCGGCCACACCATGCGCCAGATTGGCGCAACCGATCTTGCCGCGCCCCGTCCCGGCGTCGCGCATGCGCGCAAGCCGCGCCAGATAAGCGGCGCGCGATTTGGCGCTGCGGGAAGCGATAGCGGCGGCGGTCGATTCGAGCACGGAATGGAGTTTCATCGTCGTTCCTCATGCCATAAGCGGCCGTCGCGGCCAGTCAAAGCCGTCGACGCCACCGCCATTACCGATTCTCGGCAACATAGCGCTTCTGCGCTTCGCTGGCACGTTCGCGTATATGCGTAAAGGACCCGAGCGCGTCGTCAGTCGAAGAAGTCGGAATCCCCTTCCGTCAGATACTTCTTCGCCTTCGCCGGGATGAGGTTCACGCCGAGACCGGGACGGTCATAGACGTCGATCAAACCGTTCTTGACCGGCATGCGATCGAAGCCTTCGGTGATGTCGTACCAGAACGGCTCGAAGCGTGCGGGATACTCGAACGCGATAAGATTGTCGGGCAGCGTCGCGCAAACCTGAATGAGCGACGCCAAACCGAAAATGCCGTTCGCCGTACCGTGTGGCGCAATGGAGATGCCGTAGAGATCGGCGTACTCCGCGATCCATTTGAGTTCCGCGATGCCGCCCACGTCGCACGGGTCCGGCCCGATCACATCGACCGCATGGCCGTCGATCAGCGTCTTGAAGTTCTGGCGCAGATAGATCTGCTCGCCGGTATGAATCGGCGTCGTCGTGTGCGGCGTCACCTCGCGATAGACGTCCGCATTCACATACGGGACGTAGTCGCCGGTGATCATGTCCTCGATCCACAGAAGGTGCAGATCCTCGACCGCCTTGGCGAAGCGCAGCGCATCCTGCTTGAGATAGCCCGGCCCCGCATCCACGGCGAGGCCATAGCCCTTGCCCAAGGTTTCCTTCGCCGCGCGCACGCAGGCGACGAGATGGTCGAAGCCCTGCTCGCTGATCAATCCCTTATGCGGATAGGGAAAGGGTGCATCGCGTTGAACGGCACCGTAATGGAAGTCGGGAAAGTCCGCGACCATCGACGAGTGATACGACGTCGGCAACTTGAACATCGTGAAGCCGCCTTCCAGCGCCATCCCGTATTCCGCCCATTTGCGATAATCGTCGGGCGTGTGGCCGACTTTCGCCTCGTGCTGATAGAGCGTGCGATAGGTCCGCACCTGATCGCGGACTTTCCCGCCGAGCAAGCGATAGATCGGCAGATTGGCGGCCTTGCCCGCGATATCCCACAGCGCGATTTCGATGGCGCTGACGGCCGCCCCGAACGGCTTGAAGCCGCCGCGCACGCGGATGCGCTTCATGATCCGCTCGACGTTCACCGGGTCCTGGCCGACCAGCCAGGATTTGAGCTGCAGCACGATCGGTTGCATATAGGGCTTGGGCGTTTCGATCTGGCTCCAGCCCGTGATGCCTTCATCGGTCGTGATGCGAATGACCGGGCTGTTCGCGATCACCGCGCATTTGATGTCCGTAATCTTCACAGCATCCTCCGAATTCTTTTGTCGGCCGCGCTCAATCGAAGAACGCCGTGTCTTCCGCCGCGAGATAGCGTTTGGCGCGTTCGGGCACGAGATCGACGCCCATGCCCGGCCGGTCCCAAACCTCGATCATGCCGTTGCGGATAAGCGGATTGGGCAGACCGTCGACGATGTCGTACCACCATTCGGGATCGCCGACCGGGCATTCGAAGGCGATGAAATTATGCGGCAGCGTCGCACCAACCTGAACGTGGGCGGCAAGTCCAAGCAAGCCGTTGCCCACCCCATGCGGCGCCATCAGGATGCCATGCAGATCGGCGTACTCGGCGATCCATTTGAGTTCGGCGATGCCGCCCACGTCGCACGGATCCGGCCCGACGACGCGCACCGCTTGGCGCTCGATCAGATCCTTGAAGTTCTGGCGCAGATAGATTTGCTCGCCGGTATGGATCGGCGTCGATGTCGATTGCGTCAAGTCGCGATAGACGTCGGCGTTGACGAACGGCACGTAGTCGCCGGTCAGCATATCCTCGAGCCACATCAGATGATGCTTCTCGACCGCGCGGGCGAAGCGGATCGCATCGGGCAGCATCCAGCCGGGGCCGCAATCAAGAGCGAGCCCGACCTTGTCGCCGAGTGCTTCTTTCATCGCCGCGACGCAGTCGAGCGTGTAGGCCATGCCGCGCTCGGTCATCGGCCCGCGATCGAGCCAGCCATGCAGCGAGCTCTTCTCGACCTCGCCGTAGAAATAACCCGGCTCATTCTTCATCGGGCTGTGGAACGAAATGCCCTGCTTCACGATCGTGAAGCCCTCGGGCAGCGCCATCATCCGCTTCATTTCGTCGGCGAAATCTTCGGGCCGATGACGCGCCATCGGCTTGCGATAGGCGCCGTTATAGACGCGCACGCGGTCGCGCACTTTCCCGCCCAGCAGCTTATAGACCGGCACGCCAGCCGCTTTGCCCGCCACATCCCACAACGCCATTTCGATCGCGCTGATCGCGGCGCCATAGGGCTTGAACGCGCCGCGCTGGCGGATGCGCAGCATCGTGCGTTCGACATCGGTCGGATCGGCGCCGAGCAGCGGCTCACGGAATTGCAGGACGAACGGCTTGAGATAGGGCTTGTACTTCTCGACCTGACCGAAACCGCTGATGCCTTGGTCGGTGACGATCCGCACGATCGGACTTCCGCCGATCACGGCGCATTTCAAATCGACGATCTTCATGTTCTTCGCCTTTTCCCGTCCGCTTACTCGACGACGTTCGCCGCGAGATATTCGCGGTTCATTTCGATGCCGAGACCCGGTGTTTTGTTGAGTTTGAGGCTGCCGTTGGAATTGTCGAGCGGCTTGTCGATGAGCGGGTCGTATTTCGACAGGTTCCACTCCGACGTTTCAAGCTTGTAGAAATTCGGCACCGTCATCATCACTTGCGCGCCGGCGACGACGTTGATCGGCCCAGCCGCATCGTGCGGCGATACGGGGATGTAGAACGCCTCGCACAGCGCCGAGATTTTCTTCAGCTCGCTGATCCCGCCCGTCCAAGTGACGTCGGGCATGATGTAGTCGGCGAGTCTGTTTTCCAGGATCGGCACGAAATCCCATTTCGTGTGCCCGCGCTCGCCCCACGAAATCGGCACGTTGACCTTCTCGCGCACTTGCTTCAACGCCTCGACGCTTTCGGGCGGGCACGGTTCCTCGAACCAGTCGATCCGTCCGGCTTCCTCCAGCGAGTTGCACAAGCGGATCGCGGTCGGCACGTCGAACCGGCCATGCGCGTCGATCAGAATTTCGATATCGGGCCCGGCGGCTTCGCGGATCAACGCCGTCAACTCGGCGGCCTTGCGCTGATCCTTTCGCGTCATGCTGCCGTCGAGATATCCCTCGCGTTGTTCGCGCGCGCGCCCGTCGACGACCGGCCCCTGCTGCGGGAACGGATCGAATTTCAGCGCCGTGTGCCCCGACTTCACGATATCGCGAATTTCCGCGACGACGTTTTCCTTGCTCGTGAACTTGCGCTGATCGGGATGGGTGTAGAGCGCCACCTCGTCGCGCACGGGCCCGCCCAGCAATTCGTAAATCGGCTTGCCCAGTACTTTGCCGCGGATATCCCACAGCGCGATATCGATCGCGCTGACGCATTCG
>JAIUNH010000104.1 GCA_020161965.1 Pseudomonadota bacterium | reverse complement strand
TTGGTGCGCGCCCTGTGGCATCCCAATAACCGCCGCACGATCGACAACAACGAACGTCTGGGCCGGTTGATCCGCCCGGAATCGGCGGCCGACGGTTTCGGCCTGCCGCTGCATCAAGGCGCTTTGACGTATTACCAGAACGCCGGGCTTACGCGCTGATCTCGAGCTGCGTATCGAGCCAGCCGGTCAACCGCGCACCGTAATGTTTCCAGGTGAATTCCTCGGCGCGCGCGCGTGCGGCCACGGCCATGCGCGCGCGCAGATCCGGATCGCGATGCAGCGTGCGTAAACGCTCGACGATCGCATCGACATCACGCACGGGGACGAGGAAGCCTTCGATCCCGTCGCGCACGACCGAGCCAGTGTTCGGCGTGCAGACGACCGGCAAGCCGGACGCCAGCGCTTCGTAGCTCGCGAAGGCCGAGCCTTCGTGTAGCGACGGGTAGGCGAACACGTCGGCGGTTTGGAACAGCGTGTGGACTTCGTGGAACGGCACATGCGGCACATGCCGGAACACGCCCACATAGGGCGCGAAGGCGGAAGGATCGCCGGCGAGCTTGCCCACGCAAACGAGTTCGAGGCCGGGGATATCGGCGCGCTTGGCGGCTTCCAGCAGATATTTGATGCCCTTGCGCTGCGACAAGCCGCCGACGAACAACACGCGGAACTTGCCGTCCGCGACGCGCGGCGCCGGGCGGAAGCGGTTCGTGTCGACGCCATAGGGCAGCACGAAAATGCGCGATGCGTCCACGCCGCGTGCGGTCAGCGTGTCGCGCACGTAATCGGACGGCACGATTACGCGATCGGCCTCGATCGCTTCGGTGCGGCAAATCTCGATCACGCGTTTGGGCGGCAAGGGTAGCGTTTCGGCGAATTCGGGGGCGGCTTTCGCCTCCTCGGCGAACATCGCCAACCCCGCCTCGATATGGCCGATGACTTGGTTGAGGATCGCGAGCGACCCCACGCTTTGCGCTGCGCGCTGCGCTTTCAACGCCGAGGAGTCATGTCCGACGACGAAGCGCGGGCGTTCTTGGCGCACACGCTCGGCGAACTGCGCGTCGAATACCTCGTTGCGCCACGCGATGGCTTCGAGCTGGCGCTCGGCCGATAGTTTGAGGCGCGTCGATGCCAGATAGATCATCTCCGGCACCGGCAAAAAATCAACGCGGGATGCATCCACGCCCGGATGCGAACGGCGTTTGAGTTCGCGCTCGATCTTGGCGCGGATCGGCCCCGGCAGCATTCCCGTCAGCTTCGGCAGCAGGCCCTTGCCGGTCCAGAAAATCCCAGTCTCGAAGCGTGCGTCGTAGCCTTGCGCTTGAAGTGCGGCGACAAGCTGATACGCGAGGTGGTTCGACCCCGGATGGCCGATCAGCCCGGTCGCGTCTTCGCGTTTCATCGGCGCAACAGGCGGCGCATCGCCGAGAAATCGTCATGCGTCGGGCGGAACAGCGGCAGTAGTTTTGCCTCGATCGTCGTGCCCAAGGTCATCGCCATGACGACCATCGCGACCACATTGGCGACGACCATCGCCCAAGCGGCACCCTCCAGGCCCATGCTCGGCAGGAACAATGCGAGCGCGCCCGCGGCCCCGATCAGGCCGATCAACTCCGCGCGGCCGATCGACAGCGAACGGTCGAACGCGTTCAGCGCCTGGATGAACATCAGTTTCGCCGCGAAGAAGGGCAGACCGATCAGCATGATCTGGCTGATCGTGGCGCTGTGATCGAAATTCCGGCCGAAGACCATCGGCACCAGGAACTCGGCGAGAATGGCGAGCGACACGGCACTCGCCGCCGACATGACCATGGCGAGGCGCAAATAAATGCCGAAGATGCGCAGCTTTTCTTCCTTGTCGGGGGCGGCGCTGATTTTCGGGAACGCGATGCCTGCGATCGTGTTGACCAGGATCATCGGCCCATTGGCGACGGTCAGCGCCACGGCGTAAAGCCCCAGATCGTGCGAGGTCAGGAACATCGCGACCGCGGCTTGATCGACGCGCTGGCGCGCGGAATTCACGATCTCGCCCACATGCACGCGAATGCCGTAGCCGAGCAGGCCCTTGGCGGCGGCAAGATCGGGTTTCCACGAAACCCAGCCTTTGCGCCACAGCCAGATAAGGCCGACGAATCCCGACAAAGCCGTGCCCGCGATATAGGCGAAGGCGAAACCGTTCACGCCGATATTGCCGGTCGTCCAGAGCAGCAGGATGAAACCGAGATAACCCGTGCCGACGAGCAAGCGCACGACGTTCCAGCCTTTGATGTCGAGATGGCCTTGGAACATCGTCGCGACGAACAGCGCGAACAGATAGATCGGAATATAGCCGACGATATAAAGATGGATCGTCGCCTCGAGGCGCGCGGACTCGCCGACCAGCGCGAAGGGGATGACGAAATAGCCGATCACGATCAGCACCGCCGACAAGATGGCGCCCAGAAACATGATCGTCGCGAATAATGTCTTGGGGGCGGCCGAACGCGTTGCCGCGCGATAGAGCAGCGCATCCGACAGCGCCAGGATGCCGAACTCGACCAGCAATCCCGGCCATAACATGATCTCGGCGAGCTGACCGCGCCCGTCGGGACCGAGCAAACGCGCCGCGAGCAACCCGGTCAAAATATTGACGACCTGGATGATCGCGGTCGTCACGAAGGACCAGGACATGTCCTTCATGGGATAATGCGCCCCGGCAGGACATGCGCAAGGGCGGCGCGAATGCCGGCGACATCCTCGCGATAGCTCCAGCGCTCGACGATCTCCAGCGATCGCTTGCCATAGGCGGCAAGCTTGTCGGCATCGCCCAGGACATCGGTCAAAGCGCGCGCGAGGTCGTCGACATCGTCGCTGCGGAAGATGGCGCCATTCTCGCCCGGCCGGCAAAGATCGGGGGCGGCGCCGATCATGTCGGAGCAGATCACCGCCTTGCCCGCGCACATCACTTCGTTGACGACAAGGCCCCAGGCTTCCTGGCCCGACGGCAACACGAACGCGTCGCAAAGATCGTAGCAAGCGGGCAATTCGTTCTGGCGCTTGAAGCCCAGGAACTTGACCGAACCTTCGGGAAGCGCGTTCGCCAACGCTTCCAACTCGGCGCGCTGCGGCCCATCGCCCGCGAAGGCGAGTACGGGATCGCGCAAGGCGGGATTGGCGCGGATCTTCGCGAAGGCGTCGAGCAACAAACGCGGGCGTTTGCGCTCGATCAGCTTGGCGACGAACAGCACGACCGGCCGGCCTTCTTCGATGCCAAGGTCGCGCTTGAACGCCGCGCGGTTCTTTGCGGCTTCCTGCGCTTGCGCCTTGAAGCGGTCGTTGTCGACCGCATAGGGCACGCTGAAAATATCCTTCGGGTCGACGCCGTGCTCGACGTAATAGCGCTTATTGAGTTCGCCGATGGCGAGATAGGCGTCGATGCCAAGCTTGAACGCTTCGAAGAAGGCACGCTTGGCGAGGCGCTTCAATCCCGAACGCTGCGCGGAGATCGGTGTGGCTTCGTCGCGGATCATCACCTTGATGCCGCGTTTCTTGGCCGATGCGATCGCCGCCCAATGGCTGACATGGGCGTAGCCGTGAATCCACAGCGCGTCGAACTGTCCGCGATCGAGTTCGCGCGCCATCCCACGCGACAGCGGGCGCCAAAGGCTGAGCGGCTCCAACACGCCGGCTTGCGGCTGCTTGTCGAGGCGAGCGAGCGTGGTCGAGCGATAGCCTTCGAGCAGCGGCACGTCCCAATCGATCATCTGCTTGAATTCGCCCGCGACGAACGGCCGCGTGGTGAAATCCGTGCCGAAGAAGGCTTCGAATTCGATATCGGGCTGGGCCGCCATCATGCGCAGCAGCGGCGCCTGGTACGGGATCGGATGCGTGACCAGGTAGGCGAGCCGGATTTTCTTGCCCATGGTCAGACGAACGCCCGATGGACTTGATGCGCCCAGCCGCGAAGCCCGCGCTGCGCCGCTTCGGGCGAATTATCGCCCATCAGCCATTCGCGCACCGGTACGACGAAGCCGGTTTTCGGCCGGTCGAGGATTTCCGGCGGCAAGGGCGGACGTGGCGTCGCGCCCAAATCGCGCTTGCCCGGCGCATCGGCGCGATTGAGCGCAGGCGCGATTTTGGCCAGGAAAACGGGATCGACGAAGGGCACGCGAATTTCTATCGACTGGGCCATGCCCGCCCAATCGGAATCGCGTAACAGGCGATCGCGCATATAATTGGCGATCTCCAGCGCCGAGACTTTCAACCTGCCCGCGTGCAGCCGATCGAGGCCCTTGTCGAGGCTGCGCGGCAAGTCGAGGGCGTCCAAACCTTCGCGGGCGAGCTTGGAGCCCAGAATTCCTTCGATTTCCCAAGGCATGAACAAGGCGCGGCGCAAAAGATACGCCCCCTCGTAACTGGCGCCGTATTCCAACAGCCCGGCATATTTCGGCGACGTCACTTTGCCGATCCAACCCTGGGTAAGGGCCCGGAACGCGCCACCGAACATCGCAAACGGGGCGGTGCGCGCGACCAGCGATGGGATCTGCGCGAAGCCGGGATAGCCTGCGAACACCTCGTCGCCGCCCAGGCCCGATAGCGCGACTTTCAAACCCGCTTGCTTGGCGGCGCGCGCGACGAAATAGGTGTTGATGCCGTCCACACTCGGCTGGTCCATCGCGGCGAACAGATTGTCGCGCTCGGCGGCGAAGGCATCGCGACCGATCCAGATCGTGCGGTGATTGGTGCCGCGCGCCTTGGCGAAAGCTTCGGCCAGCACGGTCTCGTCGTTTTCCGTGCCGCGATAGGAATCGAAGCCGAGCGTTACCGTGTCCAGGCGCCCCGCGATGGTTTCGGCGGCGACACCCGCCAGCACGGTCGAATCGATTCCGGCCGACAGGAACACGCCGACCTTCACGTCGGCGATCATGTGGTGCGCCAGCGTATCGACGACGGCGCTGCGAAGATCGCTGCCTTCGCCGTTCCCCCGCAACGCCTCGACCAGATCGAAGAATTTTTTGCGTTGGCCTTGGCCGCGCGCATCGACCCAGATCGACGTGCCGGCGGGCAATGCCACAATGCCGCGATAGAGCGTATGTGGATCGGGCACGTGGCCCCAGACGAAGAATCCGGCATGGCCCGCCGGGTTGGGCGTCGTGTCGGGCGCGTCGGCGGCGAGCAGCGCCTTCACTTGGCTGGCAAAGCGGATCGTGCGCCCGTCATCGGCCAGATACAGCGGCTTGATCCCGAACGGATCGCGCGCGAAGAACATGCCGCCTTTGTCGGGATCGAAGATCGCGAAAGCGAACATGCCGCGCAACGCGGCGACGGTCTTCTCGGGCCCGCGCCGCGCATAGAGGTGCAAGATCACCTCGGTATCCGACTCGGTCGTGAACTGCGCGCCTTCGGCGATCAACTCCGCGCGCAAGGCGCGGTAGTTATAGATCTCGCCGTTGAAAACGATATGGATGCCGGTCCCGGCGAGCCGCATCGGTTGGTCGGCGATCGATCGCAGATCGATGATCGACAAACGGCGATGGCCGAAACCCACACGCCCGTCGTCGGAAAACCATTCGCCGGTGCCGTCGGGCCCGCGCACCGCCATCGCGTCGCGGATGGCGACGAGCTCGCCCCGCCTTACTTTCGGGGCATCGGGCGCGTAGGCGAAAATGCCGGCGATGCCGCACATGTCACTTGATCGCGACGGCGTAGAGGTTTTGCGTGAGCACCTTGTGCTCGCGCGAACCGGTTTCGACCGCGAGATAGAAGCGCAAGCCTGCGCGAATCGTGCACCACAACACGCTGCGGATCTTGCTCTTCAGCCCATGCGTCGCGGGCGGATCTTCGAAGCTTTCGACCGAGCGCCAGCCTGACGCCAGGAAAAGCTGCGCGAGGCTTTCGGGCGTGAAGGCGATCTCGTGCGTCAAATCCGAATAGATCATCAACGTGCCGAAGGGCGATGCCCCATTGGGCACATGAAGAATCAACCTGCCGCCGGGCTTCAACACGCGATGGATCGCATCGACCGTGTCGAGGATTTCGTCGCGCGTGAGATGTTCGAGCACGTCGAACAGGATCACGGCGTCGAGGGAATCGTTCTGCGTTTCGCGCAAGGCCGATTGCAGATCGCCTTCGCGAATGCCGTCGATGCCGAGCTTGCGCGCGGCGGCGACTTGGGCGGGCGAGCCGTCCACGCCCTGCATATTCGTGTAGCCCTTTAGCCGCGCGAAATGCAGCAAGGCGCCGTGGCCGCAGCCCAGTTCAAGAATCTTCGCCGCGCGATCGGCGGGGAAATGCTCCGCGATCATGCGGTTCAAATGCGCGGCACGGGGGCTGAGGCCATCGACCGTGTCGGGCGCCAAGGGCGCGTTGGTCGCGGAGGTATAGTGCTGATAGATGCGTTTGCGCAGGCGGTCGCTGGTCATGCCGCGTTCGCCTTGCGCTGCGTGAAGCGTTCCAGCAAGCGGCCCTGCTGTTCGACGTAACGTTCGAAGGCGAACACCTTCTCGACCGTGCGAATACCGGCTTGGCCCATGCGCGCGCACAAGGCCGGATCGGCGACGAGCTTGGCGATGGCGTCGGCGATCGCGTCGATATCCAAGGGCGGCAACGCGAAGCCGCACGGATCGTCGGCGAGGATCGCTTCGGGCGAGCCGTCTTCGTTGCCGCACAGGAAGGCCGTGCCGCAGGACGCGGCTTCGATCAGGCCGAGCGGCACGGCTTCGCCCCAGCCAGGGCCACCGCGCGCGATCAGCGTGGCGAGGTCGGATGCCGCGTAAATTATCGGCAGATGTTCCTGTGGGGCGCGGCCGGTAAAGCGCACTTGATCGCTCAGGCCTTTCGCGGCGGCATAGGCTTCGAGATCGGCGCGATCCGCACCCGAACCGACGATGATGTAGACGAGGCGCTTGTCGCCAAGCTTCGCCATCGCGTCCATCGTCTGGCGCTGGCCCTTATTGGGCGGCAGCAGCATCGCGGCGACGGTCGTCATCACGAATTTGCCGGCAAGGTCGGACCAGCCGTAATGCTTGGCAAGTTCGGCGCGCGCAGCCGATTTTTCCATCGGCTTAAAGTAATGCACGTCGACCGGATCGTAGAGCAGGCCGCTGGGCGGCACCTTGTCGCGATATTTGGGCATCCAGTCGATCGTGTAATTGCAATCGGCGATGACCAGATCGCAAGCCTGGAACGCGGCTTCGCGCAAACGCGGCAGCTTGGTCAGGATGTCGATGTTGTAGACGTTGACGGTGAAGGGCGTGCCCGACAGCTTCTTCACCAGCCAGCCCAGCCCGGCGAGATAGACGTGGTTGAGCATCACCAAATCGTAGCGCCCGCGCGCGGCGATCGCCTCGCGCACCAAGGTCGCGACCGCCTTCAGGCGATTGGCGAAGGGCAGCTTGCGATGCGCCAAGCCGGGGGCAAGCAATTTGCCGTCGGTCTGTTTGTCGATCGACACGATGTCGGCGTCGTGGCCCAGGCGTTTGAGCGCTTCGATCTGATAGCGGCTATAGGTCGCGATGCCGCCATAGCCTTCGATGTCGAAGCCGAGAAACAGGATGCGCATGGGACCCGAATTCAAATGGAACGTCCGGCCCCGATAACGGCCGGCGGGAAAGCGATATTCCCTTTGCGGGACGGGAAGATAGCCCTACTTCGTGGCGACCGCCAGGAAGGTCTGGCTGAAAATAGCGTCGCGGCCGGTTTCGCCGGTTTCGGCGGCCAAAGCCAGGCGCAAACCCGCCCGCAGCACGGCCCACAGAACGGCCCGGACCGAGCTTTTCAGGCCATGGGCGACCGGCTTGTCCTCGTAGCAGCGCACGTCGCGGAAATCGCAGACCAGCAGCAGCTGTTCGATGGATTTGCGGGTGAACGAGCCCGTCGCCATGAAATCCCAATAGCGCACACGGCCGGCGAACAGCGCTTCGCCGTTGGGCAAATGCAGGATCCAGCGCCCGCCCGGCTTCAGCACGCGGCGCACTTCGTCGGCCAGCTTCATCTGCGTGGCCGGATCGAAGTAATGATAGAGGTCGAACAGCACGACGACGTCGTAGGTGGCGTCCGGCGTATTCGCCAATTCGGCCATCAGATCGCCTTCGCGCACGCCTTCGATGCCCAAAGTCTTGGACATCGCGACCTGCTCGGGGCTCGCATCCACGCCGATGAAATTGGCGTAGCCCGCGCGGCGTGCCGCCCACACCACCGCCCCGTGGCCGCAGCCAAGATCGATGCCGGTGATCGTGCGATTGGTCGGGAAATGCTCGGCGATCAGCTTGTCGAGGAACGGCCGGCGCCGGTCGAGATTGGCCGCGGCGTCGGACACGGCGCCATGGGTGGAGACATAGCGCTGCAGAACGCGGCGGCGCCAATCGGTGGCGGGGTTGCTGGAAGATTCGGACATGCTGATTACTCCAACGCGCTCAGCCGTTCAGGCATTCCCGGCGGACGACGATCCAATCCGGTTCGCGCATCATGGTGGCAAGGCCGCGGCCGGCATCGTCGCTGCCGCCGGCCGGGTTCATGGCGAATTCGAAACGGTCGGGCAGCACCTTCGCCCGGCCCTGGTCGCGCACCGTCCATTCGAACCGGGCGATCCGGCGGCGCCGGTCGGTCGGGTGCGGCTCGATCGCCAAACCGCGATAAAACGGGCCCGGCCCTTCGATCGCAATCGGATCGACCGCCATTTCCGACGCGCCATAGCTGCCGGCTTCGAGGCGGGTCAGCGGGGCGTTTTGCAGGCATTCGGGGGCGGGGTCGGGCAGGCGCCAGCCGGCCAGTTCCAGGGTCAGGAAATCGCGCGCCAGCTCCATTTCCAATGAAGATTGGGCCGCCGCCGGAACGGCGCCGAGAAAAACGGCCAGGAACGGTAAAAGGGCGCGCTTCAAGATGCGGGTTCGTAACCCGTCCCAAGTTCCTTCGCAAGCGGGCCCCGGAGCCGTTATTGTGGCGGGATCATGTCGACTCACCATCTCGCGGCCGACTTCAAGGCCGGGATGCGCCGGCTCGGGGCCGGCGTCACCATCGTCACCACCTTCGACGGGCAAATGCGCGCCGGGCTCACCGCCACGGCCGTCTGCTCGCTGTCGGCCGAACCGCCGCAATTGCTGGTCTGCGTCAATCGCGAGGCCTATCCCAACCGGGTGATCGCCCGGGCCAAGCGCTTTTGCGTCAACGTGCTGGCCAGCGGGCAATCGGCTTTGGCGCTGCGCTTCGCGGGCGCCACCGGCCATAAGGGCGAGGACCGTTTCGCCAAAGGCCGCTGGAACGTGCTGGCGACGGGGGCACCGGTGCTCGACGGCGCGCTGACCAGTTTCGACTGCGAGCTGGCGCGCGCGATCCGCTCGGGCACGCATACGATCTTCATCGGCCGCGTCGTGGCGGTGACGACGCGCCAGGGCGGCAAGGCCTTGCTCTATGCCGATGGCGGCTTCGCGGGCGTCGCACGGGGCCGCGCGAAGAAACCGAAGAAGTGAGGGCGTTCGCCCCGCTGGCCGAGCCGATCATCGCGCGTTTGTGGACCGCGATGGCGGTGTTCACGACCGGCGACGAATTGTTCCGCGTGGCGCTGATCTGGCTCGCCGTCGAAACGGTCGGGCGGGACGTGGGTTATCTCGGCGCGCTGCAATCGGGCGCCGTGCTGGTCGGCGCCATGTTCGGCGGCGTGTTGACCGCCTTTCTCGATCAGAAACGCGCGCTGACGATCTATTGCGTGTTCGGGGCCGCGTGTACGCTCGTGCCGTTTCTGGTTTGGCAGTTCGGCACGCCCGCTTTTCTGGCATTGGCCTTCAC
>JAIUNH010000103.1 GCA_020161965.1 Pseudomonadota bacterium | reverse complement strand
TTCGCACCCTCGCGCACGATCGCCTGGGCGAGAACGGTCGCCGTCGTCGTGCCGTCGCCGGCCGCGTCGTTGGTCTTCGAGGCGACTTCGCGCACCATCTGCGCGCCCATGTTCTCGAACTTGTCGGCGAGTTCGATTTCCTTGGCGACCGACACGCCATCCTTGGTGATACGCGGTGCGCCGAACGATTTATCGATCACAACGTTGCGGCCCTTCGGGCCCAACGTCACCTTGACCGCATCGGCCAGGATATCGACGCCGCGCAGCAGGCGCGCGCGGGCGTCACCGGCGAATTTCACGTCTTTGGCAGCCATGACTGGTTCCTCTTCCTTCGCTTAGGCGGCCTTCTTCGTGGGCGCCGTGGCGACGCCTTCGAGAATGCCGAGAATGTCCGATTCCTTCATGATCAACAGCTCTTCGCCGTCGATCTTCACTTCGGTGCCCGACCATTTGCCGAACAGCACGCGCTCGCCCGCCTTCACGGTCGGCGCCACCAGCTCGCCCTTTTCGTTACGCGCACCGGGGCCGACGGCGACGACCTCGCCTTGCGACGGCTTTTCCTTCGCGGTGTCGGGAATGATGATGCCGCCCGCGGTCTTGGCTTCCTCGTCGATCCGACGGACCAGGACGCGGTCATGCAGCGGTTTGAACTTCATCAGCGTGACTCCCTCTTCGAATTGGCACTCGGGAAGCCCGAGTGCCAGCGACATAGGAAAGCCGAAATCCGGCTTCAAGGGGATTGGCAGCACTCGCTTTTGCATGCTGCTAACATATTGAAATTATTGAATTTCGGCGCGCGCTTTGCTTCAGAATAAGGGGGTCCCGGTGCTTCGGGACCGATTGGAAAGGAGGCTTCGCGCAATGACCGATTTCGCCAAACAACTTGCCGACTACCGCCTGACCACGGCGGAAATCCTTTACCGCCTGCCCGATCATCCCGCCGTGTTGCAGAGCTATCTTTGGCAGGATCTCGACCTCGCCCCGCAATTCCCCGTGCTGCGGAAGTTTTTGGATTTCTGGGAGCGCGAGATCGAGGGCAAGCTCTATCAAGTGCGCGTCGCGTCCGCCGGCCTGATCAAGCCCGCCGAGATTCGCGCCAATGCCGCACTGTTGACGCTGCACTAAGCGGGCGGCGACACTCCGGCCCCACACCAGCCGGAGAAGGTCGTTGATCCGCATTGCCGCGTCCCAGTATCGCTTCCAGTCCGTCGCGTCGTTCGACGAATTCGCACGCCGCGTGGAAACGCATGTCGCTTCCGCCGCCGAGTTCGGTGCGAAGCTGCTGGTGATGCCCGAATATCTCAGCTTCGAATTGCTGACCGTGCCCGGTGCCGGCGGCATCGAGAGCTTGCCGCAAGCCACACAGGCTTACGAAGATTTGTTCAAGGCGCTGAGTGCGCGCCACGCGATCCAAGTGCTCGCAGGCACGCATCTGATCGCGGACGGAAATAACTTACGCAACACCGCGCATTTGTTCTTCCCCGACGGGCGGATCGAACGCCAGGCGAAGAACCACCTGACCCCGTGCGAAGTCACGCCGTGGAATCTGAAACCCGGCGACGGCTTGAAAATCGTCGATCTGGGTTTCGCCCGTGCGGCGATGCCGGTCTGCTACGACATCGAATTCCCGGAACTTGCGCGCCAAGCCCGCGCGCGCGGTGCCGATATTCTGCTGGTGCCGAGTTGCACCGACGACGCGCATGGCTATCACCGCGTGCGCCTGTGCGCCGCCGCGCGCGCGATCGAGAATCAAATTTACGTCGCGCTGTCGATGACGACGGGCTCGCTGCTGAGCGTGCCGCTGATGCGCGCCAATTACGGCCGCGCGTCGTTGCACACGCCCTGCGATTATCCCTATCCGCCCGGCGGCGTGCTGGCCGAAGGCGAGATGAACGACGACCAGGTCGTGTGCGGCGATTTCGATATGGCCGCACTCGCCCGCGCACGTGCGGGCGGTTCGGTCAAAACCTGGCAGGACCGGCGCGGCGATCTTTATCCGCTGGCGACGTGATCCTTAACCGCGCCGGCTGGCGATAAACGCCGCGAAGCGCGCGAGTGGCTTGGGCCCGGCGGTCAGCATCGCCACGCCGGTCAGCACGATCGCGGTCGCCGCGATCTCGCGCAGGCTGATCGTCTCGCCCAGCAACACGAAGCCGAGCAGGATCGTCCAGGGCGGCAGGAAATAGCCGTTCATCGAGCCGATCGTCGGGCCGGCGCGGCGCAGGATGCGCATATAAAGAACGATCGGCATGGCGGTGCCGAAGATGCCCAGCATCGCCAGGACCGGCAGCGAATCCGCCACACCCGCAAAAGCCGACGGCCCCGCGATAAGCATGACGCAGAGAAATGTCGGCACGCCGGAGAAGAATTGCTGGCCGAACGCCAAGCGCAGCGGATCGGGCGACGGCACGGCGCGGACATAGACATTGCCGAGCGCATAGCTGACCGCAACGACGACCATCGACGCGACACCCATCCCGTCGATCGGCCCACCATCGAATGCCGCCGGGCCGACCAGCAGAATCATGCCCGCGAAGCCCACGGCAAGGCCGCGCGCGCGCCGTGCGGTCAATTTCTCGTCGGCGAACAAAGCTTGCGCGAGCACGGCGACGATCAAGGGCGTGGTCGCCTGGATCATCGAGGCGAGACCGGCGGAGATTTGTATCAGCGCGTAGACGGTCAGCGCGTTGGGGATCACGCCTTGCAGCAAACCCAAAACCGCCCAGTCGCGCCATTCGCGCCCGCGCGGCACAATGGAAATGCGATGCAGCAGCAGCCATGCGGCGAGCAAGCCCGCCCCCATCACGCCGCGCAACGCCGCCAAGGCGAGCGGCGACAGGCCGGTGCCCGCGATCTTCAGCAATAGAAACGCGCTCGCCCAGAGGAAGGAGCACAGCAGCATCTGCGCGACCAATCCGCCGCCAGGGCCTTCCTTCGACGACATACGTTTCCCCCGCGAGGCGCGATTTCAGGCGCCCGAATATCTTCAGAGGAACATAGTCGGGCCCGCGCCAGCACTCAAACGCTGAGATATTGCAGGCGGATCGCTTCGTCCGCCGCCAATGCCGCCATCGTGCCGGAATAACGGATGCGGCCTTTTTCGATGATATAGGCGCGGTCAGCAACGAGAAGGGCAAAGTGAAGATTCTGCTCGGACAGCACGATTGTCAGCCCTTGCGCTTTCAGCGCTTGGATCGTGCGCGCCATTTGCTCGACGATGACCGGCGCCAAACCTTCCGACGGCTCGTCGAGCAGGATCGCGCGCGGATTGCCCATCAGCGTGCGCGCGATGGTCAGCATCTGCTGTTCGCCGCCGCTCATCCTGCCGCCGGGACGATTGCGCATCTCCGCGAGGTTCGGAAAAATTTCGAAGAGCTTTTCGGGCGTCCAAGCGGGTGCAGCGTCGCGAGGGCCTTGCCGGCCGACGTCGAGATTTTCCATGACCGTCAATTCGGCGAAGACGCGCCGGTCCTCGGGCACATAGCCAAGGCCCATCCGCGCGATTTCATGCGACGGCAAGCCGGCGATCTCGCGATCCAGAAAACGGATGGAACCTTGCGCGGCCGGCACCAATCCCATGATGGATTTGAGCGTCGTCGACTTGCCCGCCCCGTTGCGGCCGAGCAGCACGACGATCTCGCCCTTCGCCGCGTCGAGCGAAACGTCCGCCAAGATATGCGCGCGGCCGTAATAGGTGTGGAGCCCGTCGACGCGCAGCATCAATGGCCCCCGGATGTGGTGCCGGCCCCGAGATAGACGTCGCGCACGGCCTTGTGCGCGCGAACCTCGGGGGGCGTGCCTTGGGCGATCAGCTTGCCGCGATTCAAAACGATCACGCGATCGGCTTGGCCGAACACGACATCCATATCGTGTTCGGTGAACAGCACCGCGATGTCGCGCGCGCGCGCGAGTTGCCGGGTCAATTCCATCAGCGCGACGCGTTCCTGCGGCGCCATGCCGGCCGTGGGTTCGTCCATCAGCAGCAAGCGCGGCGAATTTGCCAGTGCGACGGCAAGCTCGACGCGCTTCAAATCGCCATAAGCCAGCACGCCGCAGGCGCGGTCGCGTTGATCCGCCATGCCGACTTGATCGAGCAACGCGATGGCGTCGTCCTTATGCAGCGCCGTCGCGCGCGCGAAGAAGCGCCCGAGATCGCCGCGATGCGACATCAGCGCCGTCTTCACGTTTTCGGCAACGGTCATCGAGGCGAAGGTCGCTGTGATTTGAAACGTGCGGCCCACGCCGCGCCGCCAAATTGCGCGCGGCGGCAATCCGGTGATGTCGGCCCCGTCGAACGACACGGTGCCCGAATCGGGCGTCAACTGGCCCATCAGCATGTTGAAGCAGGTCGTCTTGCCCGCCCCGTTGGGGCCGATCAGCGCCAGCATCTCGCCGGCGGTGACGTCGAAATCCACGCCCGCCACCGCTTCCACACCGCCGAAGGATTTGCGCAAACCGCGCACGGACAGAACGCTCATGCGCCGTCCTCCTTCGCAAAGCGTTTGGCGGCGAAGCCCGCAATACCTTGCGGAAAGGCGAGCACCAACGCGATGATCGCGATGCCGAGCACCAAGCGCCATAGCTCGGTCACGCGCACGAGTTGTTCGTGCAGGCCCATATAGACGATGGCGCCGACCAGCGGGCCCGAGATCGTCTGCACGCCGCCCAGCAGCACCATCATCAGCGCGTCCACCGATTTGGGGATCGCGGCGTAGGTCGGGAAGACGCTGCCTTTGAAATACGCGAACAACGCGCCGGCCGATCCGGCGAAGCTGGCGGCGATCGCGAACGCCGCCCATTGCACGCGCTTCACGTCGATGCCGATCGCGTCGGCGCGCAAGGCGGAATCGCGCGCACCCCGCAGCGCGTAGCCGAAGGGCGAATAGATCGCGCGGCGCAGCAGCAACACGCCGATCACGGCGAAGGCGAGGCTGAGATAGAAAAATCCGGTTTTGCCGATCGACGGCCACACGCCCAGCACGCCGTTATCGCCGCCGGTGACCGCAACCCATTGGAAGGCGATCGACCAGACGATCTGGGCGAAGGCGAGCGTCAGCATCGCGAGATAGACGCCCGACAGGCGCACGCAGAACCAGCCGAACAGAATGCCGCCGAGTGCGGCCAGCACGGGGCCCGCGACCAACCCCGCTTCCATAGGTGCGTTGAAATGCTTGGCGGCAAGTGCGGCACCGTAAGCGCCGAGGCCGAAATAGGCGGCGTGGCCGAACGACGCCATGCCGCCCGGCCCCATCATGAAATGCAGGCTCGCCGCCATCAGCACGAAGATCAGGATTTCGGTCGCGACCATCAGCCCGTATTCGTCGGCGATCAACGGCAGCAGGATCATCGCGGCCACGCTGGCGAAGCCGAGCTTCGCGAGGATCGGCGGTGTCGCACGCACCACGGGCTCGACACTCGCTTGGGTTCGCGCGTGGCTCGGCGCTTTGCCGAGCAAGCCGTAAGGCCGCAAGATCAACACCACCGCCATCACCAGGAAGCTGGGGATCAGCGTCATCCTGGCGATGGAGATGGTCAGCCCCGCGATTTCGAAATCCGGAACCAGCAGCATGAAGGCCTGCAATTGCGCGATCAGCAACGCGGCGAGATAAGCCCCACCCACGCTGCCCATGCCGCCGACGACCACGACGACGAAAGCGTCGGCGATGATCGCCATGTCCATATGCAGCTGGACGGGCTCGCGCGGCAATTGCAGCCCGCCGCCCAACGCCGCCAAGAACGTGCCGACGAAAAAAACCGACGTGAACAGCTTGCGCTGATCCACGCCCAACGCCGCGACCATCTCGCGATCCGCCGTCGCCGCGCGCACCAACGTGCCCCAGCGCGTGCGATTGAACAGCAACCAGAGCAGCCCCAGCACAATGGGGCCGATCAGGATCAGCAGCATTTCGTATTCGGGGAAACGCTGGCCCATCACGTCGAACGCGCCGCGCAAACCGGGGGCGCGCGGACCGAGCAGATCCTGCGCCCCCCAGATCGCCATTGCGAGATCCTGCACGACCAGCACCACGCCGAAGGTCGCGAGCAATTGGAACAGCTCCGGCGCTTGATAGATGCGCCGGAGCAGAACCAATTCGATCAACACGCCGATCAGCCCGACGATCAGCGCGGCGATCAGGATGCCGCCCCAGAAGCCGAGCGGGCCGTAGCCGACCCAGCCGAGCCCCCGCGTCAACGTCCAGGCAAGATAGGCGCCCAGCATGTAGAACGAGCCATGCGCGAAATTGACGATCCGGCTGACGCCGAAAATGATCGACAAGCCGCACGCGACCAAGAACAGCGCGGACGCGCTGGCGAGCCCGTTCAGGAACTGGACGACAAGCGCGGACATCACCGCGTCTTGAAACGACCGATCAAGAATCCTTGGGCCGCATTGCCGCGACTTCCGCGTCGGACGGCAGATAGTCCTTGCCGTCGGCGTAGCGCCAATCGACCATCGTGCCCTTGCCGTTCACGAGCTTCGTCTTGCCGACGAAGGCGCCGAGCGTGGCTTGATGATCGACCTTGCGGAATTCGACGTCGCCGAACGCGCTTTGGAACTTCAAGCCTTCCATCGCGTCGACCATCTTTTCGGTATCGGTCGAACGGCCCTTGCGCAGCATCGTGACGATGGCGTTGACCGTGTCGTAACCGACGACCGAGCCGAGGCGCGGATAGTCGTTGAACTTGGCGCGATAGGCGTTACGGAACTTCACGTGGTTCGCCGTCTCTACCTTGTCCCAGGGATAGCCGGTGACGATCCAGCCTTCCGGCGCTTCGTCGGCCAGCGGGTCGAGATATTCGGGCTCGCCCGTCAGCACCGAGGCGACCGCGCGGCGTTCGAACAGCCCGCGCGTATTGCCCTGGCGCACGAGATTGGCGAGATCGGCGCCGAAGGTGACGTTGAAAATGCCTTCCGGGTTCGCCGCCGCGATCGCCTGAACCGTGGCGCCCGCGTCGATGCGGCCCAAAGCCGGGAATTGCTCGGCGACGAACTGCACGCCGGGCTTTTTCTTGGCGAGCAGTTCCTTGAACCACTTCACCGCCGACTGGCCGTATTCGTAGTTGGGTGCAATCGTCGCCCAGCGCGTGATCGGCAGCTTCGCCGCTTCTTCGACCAGCATCGCCGCCTGCATATAGGTCGAGGGGCGCAAACGGAACGTGTAGCGGTTGCCCTGGCTCCACACGATCGCGTCGGTCAGCGGTTCGGACGCGACATAGAGCTTCTTGTTCTGCTTGGCGTAGCCCGCGATGGCGAGGCCGATATTGGAAAGATAGCCGCCGGCGAGCAGGTCGACCTTTTCGGCCGCGACGAGTTCGCCCGCATGGCGCACGGCGTCCTCGGGCTTGCCCGCATCGTCACGGAACAGCGTTTCGAGGCGGCGCCCGTCGATGCCGCCCGAAGCGTTGGCTTCGTCGAGCGCCAGATTCCAGCCGTTGCGATAGGGACCGAGGAAGGCGGCTTGCGTGGAATAGGAATTGATCTCGCCGATGCGGATCGGCGCGTTTTGGGCGCGCAGGATCGTGGGCGAACCAAGCAGGACGCCCGCAGCGGCGGTACCCGCCAGGAGTTCGCGTCGCTTGATGGTCATATCTCTATTCTCCTTGGGAGGATGGAGGGGGGATTTCGTTACTTCTCGACGAAAGCGCGTTCGACGACATAGGTGCCCGGCTTCGACGAATTTCCTTCGACGAAACCGCGGCCCTTCAAAATCGCGACAAAATCGGCGAGCAAGGCCGGGCTGCCGCAGATCATCGCGCGGTCATGCACGGCGTCGAGCTTGGGCAGGCCCAGCTTCTTCTCGACCTCGCCTTGATCGATCAGATCGGTGACGCGGCCTTGGTTGCGGAAACCTTCGCGCGTCACGGTCGGGAAATAGAGCAGCTTGTCGCGCACCAATTCGCCGATCAGCTCGTGCTCCGGCAGTTCCTTTTCGAGATAATCGGCATAGGCGAGCTCGGCCACTTCACGGCAGCCATGCATCAGGATGACCTTCTCGAAACGCTCATAGGTTTCGGGGTCGCGCACGATGCTCATGAACGGCGCCAAACCCGTTCCGGTCCCCACGAGATAGAGATTGCGGCCGGGTTCCAGATTGTCGATCAGCAGCGTGCCGGTCGCTTTGCGGCCGACCAGCACCTTGTCGCCCGGTTTGATGTGACACAGGCGCGAGGTCAGCGGACCGTCGGGCACGCTGATCGACAGGAATTCGAGATGTTCCTCGTAATTCGCGCTGACGACCGAATAGGCGCGCACCAGCGGCTTGCCGTCGACCGGCAGACCGATCATCACGAATTGGCCGTTGAGGAAACGCACCGCCGGCTCGCGCGACGTGGTGAACGAGAACAGGCGATCGGTCCAGTGATGGACCGTCTTCACTTCGGCTTCGTAATAGGGGCTGCTCATTGTCCGGACGCTACGTTGAGATCGGTGAGCTTGCGCAACAGCGCCAGCAGGGTTTCGCGCTCCGCGCCTTGCACGGGGCCGAGTGTGGCTTCGGAGACGCTGCGCGCGCGCTTCACGGCTTCGCGCATCAAGGTCAGGCCTTCATTGGTCAGGCGCAAAAGTGTGGCGCGCTTGTCGGCCGGATCGGGGCGACGTTCGATCAACCCGCGCCCCATCAGGCGTTGGATCACGCCTTGGATCGTCGCGGGGTCCATCGCCGTCAATCGGCCGAGAAGATTTTGCGAGACCTCGCCGCGATCGCCGATCTTCACCAGTGCGGCGAATTGCGTGGTGGTGAGGTCGAGATCGCCGAGGCCTTTTTCGAAAAACGCCGTGTGGCGTTGATGCGCGCGGCGCAGCAAATGGCCGATCTGCGACTCAAGGCCATAGCCGGATTCCGTTTCGGCCGAAGGCGATGCCGGGGCTGGCGCGGTTTTGGGCAGCGACTGCATAAGGAACGCGATACTGTTCGTGGACGTATGGACTGTCCACAGGTCTTTTTTCATGTCCGATCCCGGATTATTTGATGGCCATGACCAGCTCTACTATGACAGACGGCGCATCTGAATACCGCGATCCGAAGCGGGCGGTTGCCTATTGGCTGTTCGTCTGCGCCGCGATGATCTTCGCTATGGTCGTGATCGGCGGGATTACGCGACTGACCGAATCAGGCCTGTCGATCGTCGAATGGCGGCCGGTGGCGGGCACCTTGCCGCCGCTGACCGATGTCGAATGGCAGCGCGCCTTCGACCAATATCGCCAGATCGATCAATACAAGCTGCTCAACGCCGGCATGACGCTGGCCGAATTCAAAACCATTTTCTTCTGGGAATGGTTCCATCGGCTGTGGGGCCGTTTGATCGGGCTCGTTTTCGCCCTGCCCTTCCTGTGGTTCCTGTGGACCGGTGCGGTGCGCGGCAAACTCGCGCTGAAGCTCGCGGGCATCTTCGCGCTTGGCGGCCTGCAAGGTTTCGTCGGCTGGTGGATGGTCACCAGCGGTTTGCGCGAAGCGATGGTGGCGGTGAGCCATATCCGCCTCGCCGCGCATCTGGGCTTGGCGCTGATCATCCATCTGCTCGTGTTGTGGGTCGCGTTCGATCTGCTGCGCGGCCATCAGTTCCTGCACGCGCTGGAGGCGGGCGGTGTAATCTGGCATTATTGGTAATCCTTTATAGCCGAGAGAAAACGGTTGCGCCACCGAGGTCACAGAGAACTCTGAGGATGAGTATTACACTCGGTGATCTCGGTGTTCTCTGTGGCTTCACACATCTCATTGGTATGGCAAACGGCCTACTGCACACTGTTCCGCAGCTGCGGGTCGAGCGCGTCGCGAAT
>JAIUNH010000102.1 GCA_020161965.1 Pseudomonadota bacterium | reverse complement strand
GGCTTCGTGCATTTGAAGGACGTGCTGCGCGCGCGCGAAACCAAATCGGGCGCCAAACTCGCCGACGTGATGCGCAAGGTGATCTTCGTCGCCCCGTCGATGCGCGTGCTCGATTTGCTGCTGGAAATGCGCAAGACGCGCACGCATCTCGCTCTCGTCGTCGACGAATTCGGCGGCGTGGACGGTCTCGTCACCATCGAAGACGTGGTCGAAGCGATCGTCGGCGATATCGAAGACGAGCACGATGTCGACGAACGCCCGCGCCTGCAAAAGATCGCCGACGGGTGGCTGGTCGATTCGCGCGTGTCGATCGAGGAATTCCAGAACCAGACCGGCCTGACGCTGGACGACGAAACCCGCGAAGCGGATATCGATACGGTGGGCGGTGCGGTCGCCGCGATGGCCGGCCGTGTGCCCGGAAGGGGCGAAGTCATCCGCCATGCCGGCGGCTGCGAATTCGAAATCATCGACGCCGATCCGCGCCGCATCAAACGCTTGAAGGCACGCGCCGCCCAAGCGGTGCCCGGCCAAGAAACCGCCGCCGAATAGCGTGAATTTCATCGCCGACATCGCGCGGCGCCTGCAAGCCGCGAGCGGCTGGCGGCGGCGTTTCTATGCCGCAGGGCTCGGCATCTGCGCGGCGGCGGCTTTGCCGCCTTTGGGCTTGGTGCCGCTTGCCGTCGTGGCGTTCGCGGGCTTGCTGCTGCTGTTGCAAAGCGACGATCCCGCCAAACGCTTTGCGGGCTTCGCCACGGGCTGGTGGTTCGGCTTCGGCTTGCATGTCTTCGGGCTCTATTGGATCGCCAACGCGCTGCTGATCGAATGGGAACGCGTCGGCTGGATGATCCCGTTCGCCGTGTTCGGCCTGTCGGGATTCCTCGCCGCGTTCATTGGCGTCGCGACCCTCGTGGTCGTGCGCGTCGGCGCCAAAGGCGTTGCGGGTGCGCTGGCGCTCGCCATCGCCTGGACGCTCGCCGAATACGCGCGCGGCCATGTGCTGACCGGCTTTCCGTGGAATCTGATCGGCTCGATCTGGGTCGTTGCCGATGCGCCGATCCAATTCGCGGCGTTGACCGGCGCCTATGGTTTGTCGGCGATCACCGTATTGATCTGTGCGCTGCCTGCGATGCTGCGTCTTCGCCCGCTGCTGGCCGCGGTCGGCTTGCTGGCGGCACTATGGATCGGCGGGCTTTGGCATTTGTCGACCGGCCCGTCGGACAATGTGCCCGGCGTCGCGTTGCGCTTGGTACAGCCCGTCGTACCCCAGGAATTGAAATGGGATGCGTTCGCGCGCGAAGGCAATCTCGCGCGCACGATCGCGCTGTCCAAAGTGCCGGGCTGGGAAACGCGCACCCATGTGATCTGGGCCGAAACCGCGACCGCGTTTCCGATTTGGGGCACCAATCCGCGCATCGCCGAACGCCGCCGCCAAGTCGCCGACGCCGCCCCGCCCGGCGGCGTGCTGATCACCGGTGCCGTGCGCCTCGAGCTCGACGGGCAGAACATCGCCGCCGCTTACAATTCGCTCCACGCGATCGACGGCGCGGCGAATATGCTCGCCAATTACGACAAGGCGCATCTGGTGCCGTTCGGCGAATACGTGCCGCTGCGCGGGGTTCTGCCGATCGAACGCGTCGTGCCGGGCAGCGGCGATTTCGCGCGCGGTCCCGGGCCCGAAACCATCGCGATTCCGGGCTTGCCGCTCGCGGGCGGATCGATTTGCTACGAAATTATTTTCCCCGGCCGCACCGTGGATGAAGCCGCGCGACCGGGCTTCATTCTCAACGTCACCAACGATTCCTGGTTCGGCTACTCCGCCGGACCGTTCCAGCATTTCGCCGCCGCGCGGTTGCGCGCGGTCGAGGAAGGACTACCTGTCGTGCGTGCCGCCGGTGGTGGTATTTCAGGTATCATCGATGCGCGCGGTCGTGTTCGCGCGTTTCTTGGTCTCGAGATCGTCGGCGTGCTCGATGCCGATTTGCCGCAAGCGGCGGCGCCCCCGCCTTATGCGCGATGGGGCGATCTAATGCTGGCGGCACTGTTGGCGATTTTCATCGCGATTTGGCTTCGCATGCGAAAAGACTGGATCGCCTGACGGTCGTTTCCGAATCGAAGCTCTTCCCTTCTAAGGTACTTTCTTCCTACAAATGTACCCGGAACGGCGCGCAACATATTCGTGCGATCGTCCGCAGCGAGGATTCGAGCATGGCAGCGAAATCGAAGAAGCGGCGCGGCAACCCCCTCGGCCGGCGCGGGCGCGCTTCGCCGGGGCCGAACCCGATCGACATCCATGTCGGCAAGCGCTTCCGCGAACGTCGCACCGTGCTGGGCCTGTCGCAGCACGACGTGGGCAAGATGCTGGGCGTCACCTTCCAGCAAGTTCAGAAGAACGAGCGCGGCACGAATCGCTTCTCCGCGTCGCGTCTTTACGAAGCCGCGCGCGTGCTCGACGTGCCGGTCGGCTATTTCTACGAGGATATGCCGGGCGAGGTCGCCTCGCATGGCCGCAAACATATGCAGGGCGTCGCCGAAGGCCCGACCCCGGCGTTCGACTTGGACCCGATGGCCAAGCGCGAGACGCTGGAGCTGGTGCGCGCCTATTACGACCTGACCGACCGCCAAGTCCGCATGAATATGGTCACCATGATGCGCACTTTGGCCAAAAACGACCCGGATTCACGGGTTCATGACCGTCCGCGCCGCGGCCGCCCGCCCAAGAAAAGCTAAACGGCGACCCCAAAGAGTCTGATCCAGGGGAATTGAACCATCTGCGTTGGGTGTCCGGCGTGTGCGATCCGCGCGGCGCGGTCCGAAGCCGATAGCGGTACCTATCGGCAAGGACCGCAACAAAGCGGGCGCCCGCCGGAACCCAACCCTTTAGGGCCGCGTTCTTTTGCGCCGCAGGTTCGTCGAAGGGCTGGCGCGTGGAGCCACCACGCGCGGCGCCCTTCTCCTGCCTGCGTCACAAAATCCCTGCGGCGCAGGTGATTCAATTCCCCTGGATCAGACTCTGAACCGTGAGGTTGACGGGGGGCCCGAACCTTGCCACAAACCCCGCGCGTGAGGGGCCCTGGGCGGGAATGCCGGGGGCTTCGTGCGCGTTCATGTTTCCGGGCGGAAAATCCGCCCGGCGGCCGGGCGGAAGATGCACCGGTCGTTCAACGTTCCCGGTTTTGGAGGCCGGCCCATGCGCAAGGGCGAGTTCGTTTTCACCAGCGAGTCCGTGTCCGAAGGCCACCCCGATAAGGTGTGCGACCGTATTTCCGACGCGATCGTCGACGCGTTCCTGTCGGTCGATCCTTACGCGCGCCTGGGCTGCGAAACCCTGGCCACGACCAACCGGATCGTGATCGCCGGCGAAGTCCGCCTCGACGCCAAGAAGTGCGGGCCCAAATCGCCGATGCTCAAGGGCGGCAAGGTCAACGCGCCGCTGATCGAAAAGATCGCGCGCGAAGTGGTCAAGGAAATCGGCTACGAGCAGGACGGCTTCCACTGGAAGAAGAACAAGGTCGAAGTCCTGCTGCACGGCCAGTCGGCGGATATCGCCATGGGCGTGGACGCCGCCGGCAACAAGGACGAAGGTGCGGGCGACCAGGGCATCATGTTCGGTTACGCGACGAACGAAACCGACGAATTGATGCCGGCCCCCTTGCAGTATTCGCACAATATTCTGCGTCTGATGGCCGAAGCGCGCCACTCGGGTAAGGAAAAGTATCTCGAGCCCGACGCGAAGAGCCAGGTCACCCTGCGCTACGTGAACGGCAAGCCGGTGGGCGTGTCGGCGATCGTCGTGTCGACGCAGCATTCGGCCAAGGTCGATCAGGACGACGTGCGCGAGATCGTTCGCCCCTATGTGCAGAAGGTTCTGCCCAAGGGCTGGAAGATCCCGGAAGCCGAGTTCTACGTGAACCCGACCGGCCAGTTCATCATCGGCGGTCCGGACGGCGACGCCGGCCTGACCGGCCGCAAGATCATCGTCGACACTTACGGCGGTGCGGCCCCGCATGGCGGCGGCGCGTTCTCGGGCAAGGATCCGACGAAGGTCGACCGTTCGGCGGCTTACGTCGCGCGCTATCTCGCCAAGAACGTCGTCGCGTCGGGCCTTGCGGAACGCTGCACGATTCAGCTCGCCTACGCGATCGGCGTCGCCAAGCCGCTGTCGGTCTATGTCGACACGCATGGCACGGGCAAGGTCGATGAAGGCAAGCTCGCGAAGGTGCTGCAGGATCTCGTGGATCTCAGCCCGCGCGGCATCCGCACCCATCTGCAGCTCAACCGCCCGATCTATCGCCGCACCTCGTCTTACGGCCATTTCGGCCGCAAGCCGGAGAAGGACGGCGGCTTCTCGTGGGAGAAGACGGATCTGGTGCGCGATCTGAAGTCGGAATTCGGCGTGCGTTGATCGCCCCCGACGACGATAGCAACGAGACGGACGAGGCGCCGGGGTCCCCCCGGCGCCTTCTCCATTCTTATGGAAGACGACGCGGCCGGAAGCTGAAGCCGAACCAGACGGCGTTGCTCGAGAAGCATCTCGACGCGCTGTCGGTGACCACGCCGCTCGACCTCGCCGCCACGTTCGGCCGCATGCCCGAACGGTTGCGGCTGGAGATCGGCTTCGGCGGCGGCGAGCATCTCGCCCATCAAGCCGCGAATAATCCCGACGTGTCGTTCCTGGGCGCCGAGCCGTTCATGAACGGTGTGGCGACCATGCTGCGCCACTTCGAACAGAAGGGCCTGCGCAATGTGCGGCTCTATCGCGGCGATGCGCGCGAGCTGTTCTCGGGCATTCCCGACGGCGCGCTGGAAGCGATCTATGTGCTGCATCCCGATCCCTGGCCCAAGGCGCGCCACAACAAGCGGCGTTTGATCCAGAAACCGTTTCTCGATCAGGCGCGGCGCATGTTGAAGCCGGGCGGGGAATTGCGCTTGGCCACCGACGATCCCGATTATCTGATCTGGATGTTGCAGCGCGTGCTGATCCATCCCGGTTTCGAATGGACGGCGCGAACCGCCGACGATTGGCGCCTGATCCCCGCCGACGCGATCGAAACGCGTTACGGAATTAAGTCGCGCCTGGAAGGCCGCCCGGCGACCTTCCTCAAACTGCGCCGACGCGAAACCGCCGCTTGACCCGGCCGCGCACTCGGCCAAACTCCGATTCGAAATGGACGAGCGCGGCTACCTTCCCAATGTCTTGATGGCGACGACGGCGCTGACCGCCCCGTCGGCGGCGGCGTTCGGCTTTTTCGCCGCCACGCGCCATTTCCATTGGGGTTGGGCGCTGCTCGCCACTCTCGCCGTCGGCCTCGTCGTCGGCTGGCTGGTGCGCCGGCATATCGCGCGGATCGAACGCCATGCGCGCCGTTTGCGCGAGCTTGCCAAGGGCGAGCCGCCGAACCCCGTGCCTGCGACGGCCGTGATCGAGGAAGGCCCGACCCAACCGCTGGCCGAAGCGATGGATTCGCTCGAACGCGCTTTGCCCGACCGTGTACCGCCCGCCGCACACGAAGCAGCACTCGAATCGATCGTCGATGCGCTGCCCTACGCGATTTTGCAGGTCGGCGAGGACGAGCGAATCGCGCGGGCCAACGCGACCGCGCGCGCCGTGTTCGGCGACAATCTCGAAAACATGCCGTTGGTGGCGCATCTGCGCGATCCCGACGCGCTCGATGCGGTCGCCGATGCGTTGGCCGGAAACTATCCCGACCCGATCGACGTGGTGCTCGCCGGATCGGTCGAACGCGCTTTGCGCGTGCGTGCCGTCCCGTTGCGCGACGGCATGGGGGCGCCCGCCGCGTTGCTCGCCGTCATCGACATCACCGCCGTGCGCCGCGCCGACCGTATGCGCCGCGATTTCGTCGCCAATGTCAGCCACGAATTGCGCACGCCCTTGGCCACACTCGCGGGCTTTATCGAAACGCTGCAAGGCCCCGCGAAGGACGACGCGCCCGCGCGCGATCGTTTCCTCGGCATCATGGCCCAACAAGCGGGCCGTATGACGCGCATTGTCACCGATCTGCTGTCGCTGTCGAAGATCGAGGAATCGGAGCTAACGCCGCCGTCGGCCGCGTCGATGTCGCGCGTATCGTGCAATCGACGATCGATGCGCTCGCCCCCCAAGCCAAGGCGAAGCAGGCGGCGATCGAAGCCACACTCGCGACCGATCTGCCGCAGGCCATTGGCGACAGCGATCAGCTGGCGCAGGTGTTTCAGAACTTGATCGACAACGCGATCAAATACGGCCGCGTGGGCGGATGTGTGCGCGTCTCGGTCGCGCGCGCCGATGCGTTGCCCGCCGGCTTCGCGCCGCGCCACAACGCCTATCTCGTGTTCAAAGTGCGCGACGACGGCGAAGGGATCGCACGCGAACATCTGCCGCGTTTGACCGAACGTTTCTATCGCGTCGATGCCGGCCGCTCGCGCGATATGGGGGGTACGGGTTTGGGCCTCGCCATCGTGAAGCACATCGTCAACCGACATCGCGGCACGCTGGATATCGACAGCGAACAGGGCAAGGGCTCGGAATTCGCCGTCTATCTGCCGGTCGCCGAAACCCCGGCGAAGGTGGCATGAGCGATCTCGCCATCGCCAAGGAACCGGCGGATTCCGCCGTCGCGATCGCCTGCGTCACCGCGTATTTCGCCGAACTTGCCGCGCGTTTCGAAGGCGGCTTCGATCCGGGCCAGCCCGGCTACGCCAATCCGAAAGACGCCGGCGATTTCTTCGTCGTCCGCCGGGGCGATTCGGTCGTCGCTTGCGGTGCGGTCAAAAAGCACGCGCCTGCAATCGCCGAAATCAAGCGTATGTGGGTCGCACCCACCGCGCGCGGCCAGGGCATCGCCAGCGCGTTATTGAAAGCGTTGGAAAACGAAGCGCGGCGCCAAGGCTACGCGCAGGTCGTGCTCGACACGAACAAGGCGCTGACCGAGGCGCACGCGCTGTATCGCAAAGCGGGTTATCGCGAAACCGAACGGTTCAACGATAACCCCTATGCGCATCTTTGGTTCGTGAAGGATCTTACTTAACGGCCGCACCGATGGCGCCCGGCGCGTCGGTGATCAGCGCGTCCACGCCCCAGCTGAGAAGTTCTTTGGCCTTGGGCGCTTCGTTGACCGTCCAGACCAACACCGGATAGCCCGCATCCTTCGCGGTGCGGACTTGCGCTTGGGTCAGTTTGCGGAAGCCGGGATGGATCGTCGTGCAATCCAGCACCTTCACCGCCTCCAGCCAATCGCCGATCAATTCCTCGGCTAGATAGCCGCGCGGCAGATGGGCCGAATGCGCCTTGGCGGCGGCGAGCGACAAGTGCTTGAAGCTCGACACGACGGGAATGGGCGAGGATTTCGGCCACAGCTTTTCGACCAGCGCGCAGGAAATGCGCGCGGTTTCCGCTTCGCGGCCCGGGCAGGGCTTGATCTCGATATTGAAGCCCATGCCGAGCTTCGCCATCAGCGCCATCGCTTCTTCCAGCGTGGGCACTTTCGTGCCCTTGAACTGCGGCCCGAACCACGCACCGGCGTCGAGTTCGCGGATCTGCGCCAGCGTATGATCGGCGACATTGCCCTTGCCGGTCGTGCAGCGATCGAGCGTTTCGTCGTGCATCAGGATCGGCACGCCATCTTTGGTCAGCTTAGCGTCGAACTCGATCCAAGTCGCACCCTGGCGATGCGCTTCTTCGATGGCGGGCAGCGTGTTTTCGGGCGACGACGCCTTGGCGCCGCGATGGCCGACGATCGGCGGAATATCGAGCTTCATGGGGTCCCTCCAAAAGAAAAGGCCCCCGCGCGGTTTCTCGTGCGAGGGCCCGATCTATTCACGCGTTGGCGTTACTCGGCCGACGGCGCGTCCTTCTTCTTGTCGAACTGGTCGGAGATGTCCGCACCGGTCGCCTGATCGACGCGGCGCATCGACAGCTTGACCTTGCCGCGATCGTCGAAGCCGATCAGCTTCACCTTCACGGAGTCGCCCATCTTCACCACGTCGCCCGTCTTTTCGACGCGGCGCGGGGCGAGTTCCGAGATGTGGACCAAGCCGTCCTTCGAACCCATGAAGTTCACGAAGGCGCCGAAATCCATCACCTTCACGACCTTGCCGGTGTAGATGGCGTTGAGTTCCGGCTCGGCGACGATGCCCTTGATCCAGTCGATCGCTTGCTTGGCCTTCTCCTCGCTCGTCGAGGCGACCTTGATCGTGCCGTCGTCCTCGATGTCGATCTTGCAGCCCGTGACTTCGACGATCTCGCGGATCACCTTGCCGCCCGTACCGATCACTTCGCGGATCTTTTCCTTCGGAACCGAGAAGGTCGTGATGCGCGGCGCGTTGTTCGACACGCTCTCGCGTGCCCCGGTCAGGCCCTTGGCCATCTCGCCCAGGATGTGCAGGCGGCCGTCCTTGGCCTGGCCCAGCGCGATCTTCATGATGTTCTCGTCGATCGAGGTGATCTTGAGATCCATCTGAAGCGCGGTGACGCCCTTCTCCGTGCCCGCGACCTTGAAATCCATGTCGCCGAGGTGATCCTCGTCGCCCAGGATGTCGGTCAGCACGGCGAAGGCGCGATCTTCCTTGATCAGGCCCATCGCGATGCCGGCCACGGGGCGCGGCAGCGGCACGCCCGCGTCCATCAGCGACAGCGACGAACCGCAGACCGTCGCCATCGACGACGAACCGTTCGACTCGGTCACTTCCGACACGACGCGGATCGTGTAGGGGAACTTGTCCTTGGCGGGCAGCAACGGACGGATCGCGCGCCAGGCGAGCTTGCCGTGGCCGATTTCACGACGGCCGGGCGAACCCATGCGCTTGGCTTCACCCACCGAGTAGGGGGGGAAGTTGTAGTGCAGCATGAAGTGCTCGCGGTATTCGCCTTCGAGCGCGTCGATGATCTGCTCGTCATCGCCCGTACCCAGCGTGGCGACGCACAGGGCTTGCGTTTCGCCGCGGGTGAACAGCGCCGAACCGTGGGTGCGCGGCAGCAGGCCGACTTCCGTCACAATCGGACGGACGGTCTTCGTGTCGCGGCCGTCGATGCGCTTGCCGGTGTCCAGAATCGTGTCGCGCACGACCTTGGCTTCCAGATCGCCGAACAGCGCGCCGCCGATGGCGGCTTCTTCCGGCACGGCCTTGAGGACTTCCATCGCCTTCGCCTTGATCGCCGCGACCTTGTCGCGACGGGCGAACTTGACGGGTTCCTTATAGGCTTGGGTCAGCTCGGCCGCGAACGCGTCGAGCTTCGCCTTGGCCGACGCGGCGGCGGGCGGTGCTTCGGGGATCGCCCAGGGTTCCTTGGCGGCGGCTTCGGCCAGCGAGATGATCAGGTCGATCACCGGCTGGAACGCGCGATGGCCGAACATCACGGCGCCGAGCATTTGCTCTTCCGTCAGTTCCTTGGCTTCCGATTCGACCATCAGCACGCCGTCCTTGGTGCCGGCGACGACGAGGTCGAGATCCGAGCCTTCGATTTCTTCCTGCAATGGGTTCAGCTTGAACTCGCCGCCGATGAGGCCGACGCGTGCCGCACCGATCGGGCCCATGAACGGGATGCCCGACAGCGTCAGCGCCGCCGAGCAGCCGATCATCGCGACGATGTCGGGATCGTTCTGAAGGTCATGCGACAGCACCGTCGCGATGACCTGCACTTCGTTGCGGAAATTCTCCGGGAACAGCGGACGGACCGGCCGGTCGATCAGACGCGAGACCAACGTTTCCTTTTCCGTCGGGCGGCCTTCGCGCTTGAAGAAGCCGCCGGGGATCTTGCCGGCCGCGAAGGTCTTTTCCTGGTAGTGGCCGGTCAGGGGGAAGAAATCCTGCCCG
>JAIUNH010000101.1 GCA_020161965.1 Pseudomonadota bacterium | reverse complement strand
GGGTCGGCATCGCGATCGTCGCCGGCGTCTACGCCGCCGGCCAGTTGCTCGAAGGCAGCGTGCTCACGCCCAACCTCGTCGGCGACCGCGTCGGCCTGCATCCGGTGTGGATGATCCTGGCGATCCTGGCGGGCGCGTCGCTGTTCGGTTTCACCGGCGTGTTGCTGGCTGTGCCCATCGCCGCGGCGATCGGCGTGTTGCTGCGCTACGGCCTCAAACGCTATCTCGGCTCGTCGCTTTATCTCGGCCGGGGGCAATGAGCCCGACACAGCTTACGTTCAACCTGCCGCATCGGCCGGCATTGGGGCGCGAGGATTTTCTTGTCGCCCCGGCCAACGAAGCCGCGGTCGCGTGGCTCGATTCATGGCCCGACTGGCCAAGCTACGGCTTGGTCGTCCACGGGCCCGAAGGCAGCGGCAAAACCCATTTGGCCCAAGCGTGGCGCTCGCGCAGCTTCGCGAAGCCCATCGTCGGCGAGCTCGATGAGTCGCGCGAATGGCTGCTCGACGACGCGGACCGCAACGCGCCCGACGAAACCGCGTTCTTCCATCTCTTGAACATGATCGCCGAACGGCGCGGGCATTTGCTGATTACGGCCCGCACGCCGCCCGCGCGTTGGAACGTGAAGCTGCCCGATCTTGCTTCGCGCTTGAAGGCGTTGCCCGCCGTCGGCTTGGGGGCACCCGACGATGCGCTGGTCGAAGCCGTCTTGGTCAAACACTTCGCCGATCGGCAATTACGCGTGGCGCCGGAAACGGTTCGCTTCGTCGCGCGCCGGTTGGAACGGTCCTTGGGCGCGGTCGCACGGGTCAGCGACGCGCTCGATCGCGCCGCCTTGGCGCAAGGCCGGCCGATTTCCATTCCGCTTGCGCGCGACGTACTCGCCGCGCAAGGTTTCGTCACGACATCCGAGGAGTAGGGAAGATGGATCTGGGTTTGAAAGGTCGCAAGGCGATCGTGTGCGCGGGCTCGAAGGGCTTGGGCAAGGGCTGTGCTGCCGCTTTGGCGGCGGAAGGTGTCGATATCGTCGTCAACGGACGCGGTGTCGAAGCGCTCGAAGCGACGGCCGCCGAGTTGCGCGCCAAATACGGCGTCAAAGTTACCGCAATCGCCGCCGACGTGACGACCGCCGATGGCCGCGCCAAGCTGCTGGCCGCGTGTCCGGATCCAGACATCCTGATCAACAACGCGGGCGGCCCGCCGGCCGGCGATTTCCGCGAATGGGACGAGGCCGCGTGGCACAAAGCGGTCGAAGGCAACATGATCACGCCGATCATGCTGATCAAGGCGACGATCGACGGCATGATCGCGCGCAAATTCGGGCGCATCGTGAATATCACTTCCGGGGCGGTGAAGGCGCCGATCGCGCAGCTGGGTCTGTCCAACGGGGCGCGCACCGGCTTGACCGGTTTCGTCGCCGGCTTGTCGCGCCAGGTCGCCAAGCACAACGTGACGATCAACGGCCTGTTGCCGGGCCCATTCGAGACGGATCGCCTGCGCTCGCTGTTTACGGCCGCATCCAAGACCAGCGGCCAACCGATCGAGCAAGTGGCCGAAGCGCGGCGCAAATCCAACCCGGCCGAACGCTTCGGCACGGCCGAGGAGTTCGGGGCGGCCTGCGCTTTCCTGTGCAGCGTCCATGCGGGCTACATCGTCGGCCAGAACATCTTGCTCGACGGCGGCGCTTTCCCCGGCACGATGTAATTCGCGTACTGGTTTAAATTCATCCTGTAATTAATTAAAATTGCAGGAGGAATAGCTTGTCACGAAAGAGTAATTCTTTGCCAGTTGCCGCCCTTCGGGGCGCCCCCTAAGGTCTGCCGCGCCGGGCAAACGAGGGCGCTGCAGTGTCGAGCGAAGCCAAAAACGCGACGGAGATCGAGCTGAAGCTCGCCGTCCCGGCCGAAGCGTTTTCCAAATTGACCCGGGCGCCGCGTTTGACGGCACTTTTCGCGTCGAAAACGCCGATCCGCAAACGCTACGTCACCACCTATTTCGACACCGCCGATCGCCGCTTGGCCGAGGCCGAGCTGGCGTTGCGCGTGCGCCGCGACGGGCGCCGGCGCATCCAGACGGTCAAAACCGCCGCCGCCCCCGAAATCGCCGGCCTCGCGCGCGGCGAATGGGAACGCGAGATCGTCGGCGAAACGCCGGTGTTGGACGAAGCCTGGCTCGCCGAAATCGGCGACAAGAACGTGCGCAAGGTTCTGGGCAAGCCCAAAGTCCAAGCCGGCTTGGCGCCGCTGTTCACGACCGATTTCCGCCGGCAGGCGTGGCGCGTGCGCTACGGCGTTTCCGATATCGAATTGGCGTTCGACAAGGGCGAGATTTCGGCGGGCAAGGGCAGTGCGCCGATCGCCGAAGTCGAACTTGAATTGAAGGACGGCGATCCCGCCGATCTTTACGGGCTCGCGCGCGATATCGCCGATATCGTGCCCGCCAGCGTCGAAGCGCGCACGAAGGCCGAGCGCGGCTATGCGCTGCTCGATACGAAGGGTTCCGCGAAAACACCGTCGGCGGTGCGCGCGGCACCCATTCGCTTGGCGCCGGAAGCGACGACCGCCGAGGCGTTCGCGCTGATCGGCCGCGCGTGCTTCCGCCATATGCGTGCCAACGAATCCCTGGTGCGCGGCAAACCGTTTGTCGACGGTGTGCATCAATTGCGCGTGGCGCTGCGCCGCTTGCGCTCGGCCTTGTCGGCGTTTCGCGACATCCTGCCCGAGGACGACCGCAAGCGCATGTCCGAGGAACTGCGCTGGATCGCATCCGCATGCGGCCAGGCGCGCGATTGGGACGTGTTCCGCAGCGAATTGCTGAAGCCGCTGGCCGAACATGTCGAGGACGATCCCGCTTTGGCCAACGTCGCCGCCGCCGCCGATCGCGCGCGCAAGCGCAGCTACGCCGAAGTGACGGCGACATTGGCGAGCCCGCGCTTGACCCAAGCGCTGCTCGACGTCGAAGCGTGGTGGGAGAAGGGGACTTGGCGCGACGGCATGGGCAGCTGGGCGCTGTTGCCGGCGGAGGAATTCGCCGCCGCGACGCTCAAGAAGCTCCATCGCAAGGTCGAGAGCTTGGGCGAGCAGATCGGCGATCTGGAGGAAGTCGAACTCCACGAACTACGCATCCGCTGCAAAAAGCTGCGCTACGCCGCCGAGTTCTTCCGCGGGCTCTATTCCAAGAAATCCGCCGGTGCCTATCTCGACGCGTTGGCCGGGGTGCAGGAACATCTGGGCGCGCTCAACGACGCGGTCGTCGCCAAGGCGCTGATCGCGAGGCTCGGCAAATCGTCGAAAGACCTCTCGCCGGAAGTTTTGGCGCGCGCCGACGGCATCGTCACGGGCTGGATTGCCGCCCGGATCAAGTCCGATCTCGACGAATTGCCGGGCGTTTGGGACGAATTCCGCCGCCGCAGACCGTTCTGGAAGTAACGCCGCGGCGCTTTTGCGCGAATTCTCGGGCAAGGGTATTCTCCTGCCCTTATGGGAGTTCGGTGCATGCGTTTTCAGTTATGGCCCGTTTTGGCGGCGGCGGTCGGCGTCGCGGGCGGCTTTTCGGCCGCCACACACGTCTTTGCGCAAGCCGCACCGGGCGAGATCGTGGTCGTGCAGCGCGACATCGATTTCGACAAGCACGCCGTGACGATCCGCGCCGGCGGTCAGGTCGTCTATATCAACGAGGATCGCTTCGGCCATAACGTGTTCTCCGAAACCGCGGGCGGCGAGTTCGATGTCGGCCGTCAGGCGCCCGCCAGCCGCAACGCGGTCACGTTTCGTCGTGCGGGAACCTTCACGGTCAATTGCCGGATCCATCCGCGCATGGAAATGACCGTGACCGTCGTGCAATAGGCCGGCACGACATGTCGCGCCTGTCGCTTCGCGTCAAGCTGATCGCCGCGTTCCTGTTGGCGCTGGCGGCCGTCGGCACGCTGGGCTTGGGGGCCTTCGACGCGACGCGCACGCTCGGCTCGCTGACCATGCAGATGTTCGACGGGCCGTTGCAGACGATCAATTTCACGCGCCTCGCGCAGACCGATTTCGCCCTGTTGCAGCGGCGCGAGCGCGAACTCGGCGCCGACGCGGGCGAAGCGTCGATGCGCGAGATCGGCAGGATGATTGCGGATTTCCGCAAGGATCTCGCGGTCGCGGGCCAACGCTCGGCATCGCCCGACGTGCCCGAATTGATCGCCGGGATCCGCACCAGTCTCGACGAATGGGAAAAGGCGGTTCGTGATTCGCGCGCACCCGCCGGGATCGACACGGCGAGCGAAATCGGCGCGAAGATCCGCGGCGAGTTGGAGGTGCTGACCCAGATCGCCGCCGACGAAGGCTATATTTTCCGCGAGGAAGCCGCCGCGCGCATCGACGAAACGCGCGACTACCTGATGGTCGTCATCGCGGGCACGGCCTTGGTGCTGTTCGCGGTCGCGGCCTTGCTGGTGCGCGACATCGTGCTGCCGCTCAACGCGCTGAACCGCAAGATGCGCCGCATCGCACGCGGCGACGATGACGTGAACGTCCTCTATGTCGATCGCAAGGACGAATTGGGGGACACGGCGCGCGCCATGACGGTGTTCAAACGCGTCATGGGCGAGATCAGCGGGGCGCGCGACGAAGCCGAAGCCGCGACCAAAGCGAAGTCCGAGTTCCTGGCAATGATGAGCCACGAAATCCGCACGCCGATGAACGGCATCATCGGTATGTCGCGCTTGTTGCTGAAATCGGAGCTGACGCCCGAACAGCGCGAAAATGCGCGTATCGTCCTCGACAGCGGCGAGTCATTGCTGCAAATCCTCAACGACGTGCTCGATTATTCGAAACTAGAAGCGGGCAAGCTCGACGTCGAGAGCATCGATTTCGATTTCCGCCGCGTGCTCGAAGACGTCGGCGCGCTGATGTCGTCGAAGGCGGTCGAGAAGGGGATTTTCCTCGTCGAACGCTGCGACGCGAGCGTGCCGCGCTTCCTGAAGGGCGATCCCGGCCGCCTGCGCCAAGTACTGCTCAACCTCGCCGGCAACGCGATCAAGTTCACCGAGACGGGTGGCGTCACGATCGTCGCGGCCGGCGGCGAAAGCGGCGGTCGCGTGCATCTGCGCGTGTCGGTGCGCGATACCGGGATCGGCATTTCGAAGGAAGCGCAAGCCAAGCTGTTCGGCAGTTTCGTGCAGGCCGATTCCTCGATCACGCGGCGCTTCGGCGGCACGGGGTTGGGTCTTGCGATCAGCCGGCGCCTTGTCAACGCGATGGGCGGCGATGTCGGCGTTAACAGCGAACCGGGCAAGGGTTCGGAGTTTCATTTCACGCTCGATCTGCCGGTCGGCCTGGAGCCCGCCGAGATCGATCATGGGGCGGAGATCGGCGGCGATCTGGCGCCGCTGCGCATCCTGCTGGCCGAAGACAATGTCGTGAACCAGAAGGTTGCGCTGGGGCTTTTGAAACCCGGCGGGCATCGCGTCGATTTGGCGGGCGACGGGCGCGAAGCATTGGCGCTGGCGACCGCCAACGATTACGACGTCGTGCTGATGGACATGCATATGCCGAATATGGACGGCATCGAAGCGTCCAAGGCGATCCGCCGCTTGCCGGGGTCGCGCGGTGCGGTGCGCATCGTCGCGGCCACGGCGGGCGCCATGCAGTCCGATATCGATCGCTGCCTGGAAGCGGGCATGAACGACTACATCGCCAAGCCGATCGTGCCCGAGAAGTTGTTTGCCGCCTTGCGCGCGGCCGCACCGTCGGTGCCGTCGGTCGAACCGCTATCGACGCAAGGCATTCTGGCGGCGAGCGATGCGGTGCTCGACAGCGGCGTCATCGCCACGCTGGAAAGCCAGATCGGCGCCGATACCGTGGCGCTGTTGGTTGACGATTTCGCGGCAAGTGCGGATGAAGCGGTCGCCCAGATCGCGCAAGCGCGTGCCGCGGGCGATATGGCCGTCTGGACGCGCGCGGCGCATTCCTTGAAAAGTGCCGCGGCCAATATGGGCCTCGCGCGCGTGTTCCAACTGGCCGATGAGATCGAGGCGGCGGGCGACAAGGGTGACCGGTCGACGATGGAAGCGCCCTCGGATAGATTGGCCCAAGCATCCCAAGAAGGTGTGGCGGCGTTGCGCGCGCGTTATGCGGTCGCGGCCGGCGAGGAAACGGTGAACGGATGAATACGCAACAAGGCGCACCCGGCGATCCGCTTTTCGCCAATCTGTCCGTGCTGCTGGTCGAGGATGACGCCTTCGCGATCAAGATCGCGCAGACGGTGCTGCGCCAATTGAAGGTGCCCTATATCAGCACGGCCAAAGACGGCGCGGAAGCGTTGGACGTGCTCAATTCGGGCACGCAACGTTTCGATCTGATCGTGTCCGACTGGAACATGCCGGAAATGAGCGGCCTGCAATTGCTCAAAGCCGTGCGCATGAAATGGCCGGGCATGCCCTTCATTATGCTGACCGGCAAAGCGTCGCCCGAATTCGTCGTCGAAGCGCGCGACAACGGCGTGGACGCCTATGTCGTCAAACCTTTTTCCCCCGCCCAGCTCGGGCAAAAGATCGCGGCCGTGGTCGCGGCGAAAGCGAAAAAATGAAAGACGAAGACTTCATGCGCCGCGCGATCGAATTGGCGCGCGCGCATTCGATGTCGGGGGCGGGCGGGCCGTTCGGTGCGGTCGTCGTCAAGGACGGCAAGATCGTCGGCGAAGGCTGGAACCGCGTCACCTCGACCAACGATCCCACGGCCCATGCGGAGGTCGTGGCGATCCGCGAAGCGTGCAAGGCGCTCGGGACGTTCGATCTGACGGGGGCGACGGTCTACACAAGCTGCGAACCTTGTCCGATGTGCCTGTGCGCCATTCTTTGGGCGCGTGCGGATCGCATGTGCTACGCCGCCAATCGGCGCGACGCGGCCGAGATCGAATTCGACGACGAGGCGTTCTACGTCGAAGTTGCGAAGGACATCGACAAGCGCGATCTGCCCACATCGAACGTGCTGCGCGACGAAGCGCGCGCGGTATTCGCCGAATGGTTCGCCAAGCCCGACAAGGTCGCCTATTGAAATGACCGGCGGTCGCGCGGTCTTCGCCTTCGGTCTGGCGGCGTCGTTCTTCACCTACGCGTTCGTGCAGCGCGTGGCGCCGTCGGTCATCGTCGGCGAGTTGATGGCGGAATTCGCCGTCGGGGCGGCCGTGCTCGGCAATCTCGCGGCCTTCTATTTCTACGGCTACGCGCCGCTGCAAATTCCGGTCGGCATGCTGTTGGACCGTTTCGGGCCGCGGCGATTGATGGGGTTCGCGGTCGGCGTCTCGTCGATCGGCGCCGTCATTTTCGCGATCGCCCCGACGATCGAGATCGCCTATCTCGGCCGCTTGCTGGTCGGCATCGGCGCGGCGTTCGGCTGGGTCGGCGTGCTGACCGTCGCAACGCTATGGTTCGCGCCCACACGCTTCGCCATGTTGACCGGCATCGCGCAATTGTTCGGGATGATCGGCGCGATCTTCGGCCAAGCGCCCTTGGCGCTGGCGGTCGATGCGTGGGGCTGGCGCGGTACGTTAGGCGCGCTCGCCGTGTTCGGCGCGTTGCTCGCGGTCGCGATTTTCGTTGTCATCGCCGACAAGCGCACGGCACCGGCGCACGCGACGGGCAATTTCGCCGCCGGATTGCGCGGCGTGATACGCGCCCGCGATGCGTGGCTCGCCACGATCTACGGCTTCGCGATGACCGGCACGATGCAGTCCTTCGCCGCACTTTGGGCCGTGCCGTGGCTGATGCAGGTACACGGGCTGGAGCGCGGATCGGCGGCTTTGTTGAGCTCGGCCATGTTCGCGGGCTGGGGGATCGGGGCGCCGATTATTGGCTATGTCGTCGATCGCTTGGGACGGCGCGTCGGCCCGATGCGCCTGCTGAGTGCGGCGATGACGGTTTCGCTCGCGGCGATCCTCTATTGGCCGGGCCTTGGATTGCCCGCACTCGCGGTGTTGATGTTCGTCAATGGCGTGTGCGCTTCGTCGATGGTGATTTCCTATGCCCATGCCCGCGACCATTCGCCCGCCAATGCCAGCGGGGCGGCCTATGGGCTGGTGAATACCGCCGTGGTTGGGTCGGGGGCGCTGCTGCAACCTTCCATCGGCGCGTTGCTCGACCGTGCTTGGGACGGCACGCTTTCGGGCGGCAGCCGCGTCTATTCGCCGGCGGCTTTCGAGCAGGGGTTCTCGATCCTGCTGGCCGTGGCGGTTCTGGGCGCGCTGTCGGCATGGCTGATGCGCGAACCGGCCCCGGCAAAAACCCTTTAACAACGCGGCCTTGAAACGCTATTTTCGCGTCCGGTTCCCGGGAGGAGTCCTGTTATGTCCGCGACGAAATTCGACAAATCGAAGTTGCCCAGCCGCCACACGACCGTGGGGCCGACCAGTGCGGCGCACCGCGCGATGCTCTATGCGATGGGCCTGACCAAGGAACAGATCGCCCAGCCGCTGGTCGGCGTCGTCACGACGTGGAACGAGGCCGCCCCTTGCAACATCACGCTGTCGCGCCAGGCGCAGGCGGTGAAGAAGGGCGTTTCCTCCGCCGGCGGCACACCGCGCGAATTCACCACCATCACCGTCACCGACGGCATCGCGATGGGCCATGCGGGCATGAAGGCCTCGCTCGCCAGCCGCGAAGTGATCGCTGACTCGATCGAACTCACCGTGCGCGGCCATTGCTACGACGCGCTGGTCGGCCTCGCGGGCTGCGACAAGGCGCTGCCGGGCCTGATGATGTCGATGGTGCGTTTGAACGTGCCCTCGATCTTCATCTATGGCGGCACGATCATGCCGGGCAAATTCCAGGGCCGCGACGTGACGATCGTCGATGTGTTCGAAGGTGTCGGCAAAAATGCTTCGGGCAAGATGACGGACGCCGAGCTCGAACATCTCGAACAAGTCGCCCTTCCCACGGGTGGTGCGTGCGGTGGCCAGTTCACCGCCAACACGATGGCGTGCGTGTCCGAAGCCATCGGTCTGGCGCTGCCGGGTTCGGCGGGCACGCCGGCCCCGTATGAAAGCCGCGATCGCTGGTGCTACCAGTCGGGCGAGCAGATCATGAATCTGATCGCGCAGGGCTTGCGCCCGCGCGACATCGTCACCCGCAAATCGCTGGAGAACGCGGCGCGCGTCGTCGCCGCCACGGGCGGTTCGACCAACGCGGCACTGCATCTGCCCGCACTCGCCAACGAAGCGGGCATCGATTTCGACCTGCACGAAGTCGCGCGCCTGTTCCGCTCGACGCCTTACATCGCCGACATGATGCCCGGCGGGAAATACACGGCGTTCGACCTTTACTCGGTCGGCGGCATTCCGGTCGTGATGAAGGAATTGCTCGACGCGGGTTTCCTGCATGGCGACTGCATCACCGTCACCGGCAAGACGATGGCCGAGAACCTCAAGGACGTGAAGTTCCCGGAAAACCAGGAAAAGAAGATCGTCTATCGCGTCAAGAACCCGATCTCGACCACGGGCGGCGTCGTTGGCCTCAAGGGCAACCTTGCGACCGAAGGTGCCATCGTGAAGATCGCTGGCTTGAAGAAGCTGACCTTCAAGGGCCCGGCGCGCTGCTTCGACCGCGAGGAAGAAGCCTTGGCCGCCGTGCTGAAGCGCGACCTCAAGGACGGGGAAGTGATGGTCATCCGCTACGAAGGGCCCAAGGGCGGCCCCGGCATGCGCGAGATGCTGTCGACGACCGCCGCCCTCTACGGTTGGGGCAAGGGCGACGAGATCGCACTGATCACCGACGGGCGTTTCTCCGGCGGTACGCGCGGCTTCTGCGTGGGCCATGTCGGGCCGGAAGCGGCGGTCGGCGGTCCG
>JAIUNH010000100.1 GCA_020161965.1 Pseudomonadota bacterium | reverse complement strand
AGCCGCATGGCCCGTCGCGAAACAGGCTTGCAGCAAATAGCCGCCGGTCGGCGCTTCCCAATCGAGCATTTCGCCCGCGACGAACACGCCCGGCAGATCGCGCAGCATGTAATGCGCATCGATCCCGCCGAACGCCACGCCCCCAGCGGTCGAGATCGCGCGATCGATCGGTGCCATCGCGACCAGCGTGATCGGTACGGCCTTGATCGTCGCCGCCACGCCGGCGGCGTCGAGCTTGGAAACGCTGCGATCTTCCTGCAGTAGCGCCAAGGCGACGGGCGGCAGCGCCACGGCGCGGCGTACCCAGGTCGCGAAGGATTTGGTCCCGCGCGGCTTGTCGAGCTTGGCGTGTAGTTCGCTTGGCTTCATATCGGGCACGAGATCGATATGCGCGGTCGCGTAGCCGTCGCGCAAAATCGCGTCGCGCAACGGGCCCGACAACGCATAGATCGCCCCGCCTTCGATGCCGTCGCGCGTGAGCATCGCTTCGCCGCGCACGCGCTTATCGCCGAACGTGATCGCGATGCGCTTCAGCGGCGTGCCCGCATGGTTCGCGGCAAGATGCGCCGACCATGTCGCGACGAAGCCGCAATTCGACGGCTGCAATTTCGCGACATCGATGCCGCGCGACGCGAGCGTGCCGGCCCATTGGCCGTCCGAGCCGAGCTTGGGCCAGCTGGCCCCGCCCAGCGCGAGGATCGTCGCGTCGGCTTTGAACGTGACGTCGCCATCCGGCGTTTCGAAGCGCAACGCGCCATCCTCGGCCCAACCGATCCAGCGATGCCGCGCGCGCAGTTCGACGCCCAGCCGCGAAAGTTCGCGCAACCACGCGCGCGCCAAAGGCGAGGCCTTCATCGCCTTGGGGAATACGCGATTCGACGAGCCGATGAAGGTTTCCGCCCCCAGGCCGTCGGCCCATTCACGCAATTTCGCGGGCGGGAAATCGCGGATCGCCGATTCCAAATACGGTGCGGCACCCGAATAGCGCGCGAGGAACGGATCGAACGCTTCGCCATGCGTCAGGTTCAAGCCGCCGCGCCCGGCGAGCAGAAATTTGCGCAACGGGGCCGCCATCCGGTCGAACACGACCGGGGCCAACCCCGCTTGCGCCAGAACTTGCGCGGCGAACAGCCCGGCGGGGCCGGCACCGATGATGGCGATGTTGCGCGTCACGCCGCCCGCTTCGCGACCAGCGCCGAAACCACGCGCTGAACCGATTCGTTCTGGTTGAGGCTGATGCCCACGCCGTCCGAATTACGGCGCACGACGCGCCCGATCAGCGCTTCGGCGAAGCCCGTCGGGAAAACGCGCAATTGGGTGCCGATCGGCGCATCCAGTGCGCCATCGACCAAGGCGCCCGCACTGGAAACGTTGAGCAGCTTGGCGTCTTGCGCGCGGCCCGCGTACTCGATGCGGCACGCGACGTCGCAATCGTGCCGCTCGAACATGCGCCGCTCGCCGGCGTTGCGCATCGAATCGAGGAATTCCTCGACCTCGCCGCGCAGATCGTTGGCTTGCTTCGACAGATCGCCCGCCGCGTTCAGCACTTCGCCGGCGGCCGCACCGGTTTCGGCGGCGGCTTGCGAAACGTGATCGATCGACGCGGTGACCGACCGGGTCGAATCGCTGGCGTGCTGAACGTTGCGCACGATGTCCTGCGTCGTCGCGCCCTGTTCCTCGACGGCGGCGGCGATGGCGGAGGAAATCTGGCTGACCTGCCCGATGATCTTGGACACGTTGGCGAGCGAGGAACTCGCCTCGCCCGTCGCACTTTGCACCGCCTTGATCTTCGCCGCGATTTCCTCGGTCGCCTTCGAGGTTTGATTGGCGAGGTTCTTCACTTCCGACGCGACGACCGCGAAGCCCTTGCCCGCTTCGCCCGCGCGCGCCGCTTCGATCGTGGCGTTGAGGGCCAGCAGATTCGTCTGGCCCGCGATGTCGTTGATCAGCTTCACGACGTCGCCGATCTGCGCGGCGGCATCGACGAGCCCCGCGACGATTCGGTCGGTCTTCTCGGTCTCGCCCACCGCATCGGCGGCGATCTTGGTCGCGTCTTCGACCTGGCGGCCGATTTCGCGCACGGTCGCCAGCATTTCCTCGGTCGCCCCCGCGACGGTCGCGAGATTTTCCGACGACGCGGTCGCCGCGCGCGACACGGTTTCGGCCTGGCTGCGCGTCGTGTCGGCGGTGTCGGTCATCGTCTTGGACGTCGCCTGCATTTCATCGGCCGCGGCCGACAAGGTTTGCAGCACGCTCGACACGGCGGTGTTGAAATCGGCCGTCAATTGCTCGACGGCGGCTTGGCGGCGCGCCTTCGCTTCGCGTTCGGCGTCAGCCGCCTGTTCGAGCTTGCGTTGCGCGCGGCCCTTATCGACGAACACCGACAAAGCGCGCGCCAATTCGCCGATTTCGTCCGGGCGGTTCGTGTCGGGCACGGTCACGTCGAGCTTGCCGTCGGCGACTTCGCCGATCAACGCGACCTTGGCGTTCAACGGGCGCGCGATCGAGCGCGACAGCACGAAGCCGATCGCGAAAATGGCGCCGCCCGCGACGATCAGAATGGCGCCCAGGATCATCGCCTTGCGGATCAGTTCGGCCTGAATGTCGTCGACATAGACGCCCGAGCCGACGATCCAGCCCCAAGGCTGGAAGCCGCGCACGAAGGAGATCTTTTCGACCGGCCTTTCGAAGCCGGGCTTGGGCCACATATAGGGCACGAAACCCGCCCCCGCTTCGCGCACCTTGGTCACGAAATCGCGGAACAGGAATTTGCCGGTCGGGTCCTTCACCTCGGCGACGCTCTTGCCGTCGAGATCGGGGCGGAAGGGATGCATGATGACGTTGGGTGCCGAATCCTGCACCCAGACATAGTCGTTGTCGCCGTAGCGCAAAGCTTTGAGGTCGAGCAGCGCCGCGGCTTTCGCGGCATCGACCGGCATACGGCCTTCTTTCGCCTCGGTCTCGAATTTCGCGACGATCGACACCGCCGCATCGACGATCGCCTGGCTGCGGCGACCCGCATCGTCGCGCATCTGGCTGTTGAACACCGTCAGCGCCGTGCCCGCGACGATCGCCATACCGATCAAAGCGAGGGCGGGAATGACGGCGAGTTTGGTCGAGATGCGCATCTGAAGTGAACTCCGATTTCTTTTTCCAGGTCGGCGAATGTGACGCCGCTAGATGAGCCCAATCTGAAATGGTGCGTCGGATTTCGCAGCATTAAAGCGCGGTTTCGTGACTTTATGTCGCAGCCGCGCATCGGCGTACAGCATTCATCGCCGGCGCCAGGGGGCGATCCATCGCCGCACGGTATCGCGCAATGCGCGCACCGTTTCCCGCGCGATGCGCAGCGCCCGCAGAACGCCCGGCAAGGTCATCAGCGCCGCATAGAGCTTCGCGCGCAACGCCAGCACGGCGTGATGCAGCCACGCATACCAAGGTATCGACAGCAATTTGGGCGTGGCGATCGCATGCAGGCGCAGGATTACCGCGAACTCGAACGCTTTGGCGGCGAGCAACAGGGCAAGTCCCGGCCAGAACTTGCCCGTCGCCATCCACCACAATGCGACCGCCTTGGGCGGCTCCAACAGCACGACCGGCACGGCCAGCACGATCAAAGCGCCATAGGCGGGCAAAGCGGCGATCGCCAGTTCCACGCGATGCCAGAAGGCGAGCTTTGCCAGCAGATCGAGGACGGGCGCGATCGCCCACATGACCAGATCGGCGAGCAGGAAATAGAGAACGACCGGGATCGCGAACAACGCGCGCGCCAGACGCCGCAGGAAATGAAGGGAGGCGGAAATCATGCGGCGCGAAACTACCATGCGAATCCGGCAATTACGGGGCGCGATTTACCGAGGCCGAACATCTGCATTAATATGCTCGACGACCCGCGCAAGACGGATGGAGGGGGATTTGCTCGCACCGGCCATACCTTCCGACGACGGCGAACGCCTGCGCCATTTGACCGATCTGGCGATCCTCGACACGCCGCCCGAAGAGCCGTTCGACCGGATCGTGCGGCTCGCCAAAAAACTCTTCGACGTGCCGATCGCGTTGATCAGCTTGGTCGACGCGAACCGACAATGGTTCAAGGCCTGCATCGGATTACCGGTGCGCGAAACCGGGCGCGACGTATCGTTTTGCGGTCACGCGATTTTGGGCGAAGACACGTTCGTCATCGAGGATACGCACGAAGATCCGCGCTTCGCCGACAATCCGCTGGTGACCGGCGCCCCGTTCATCCGCTTCTATGCGGGTCAACCCTTGCGCGTCGCGGGCGGCCACAAGATCGGTACGCTGTGCGTCATCGACACCGCCCCGCGCCGTTTTCCCGCCGAGGATCGCGCGGCGTTGCGCGATTTGGCGGCCGTGCTGGAACGCGAACTCGCGGCGCTGCATCTGGCGACAGTGGACGAGCTGACCGATCTGTCCAACCGGCGCGGTTTCGCGGTGCTGGGCCGCAAGGCGTTCAGTCTGTCGCGACGCCTGAAACTGCCGATGGCCGCACTCGCCTTCGATCTCGACAGGTTCAAAGCGATCAACGACACCTATGGCCACGCGACCGGCGACACGGCGTTACGCTTGTTCGCCGATGCGTTGCGCCACGCGGTGCGCGATGCCGATGTCGTGGCGCGCCTGGGTGGCGACGAATTCGCGGCGCTGCTGGTCGATTGCCCGGCCGATCGGGTGGCCCCGGTGATCGAACGCATCCGGGCGCATGTCGCCAAGCGCGTCGCCGAGACGGGTTTTCCCGCTGCGATCGAATTCAGTGCGGGCTTCGCCGCGATCGACGCGAATGCCGCCGCCGATTTCGACGCGGCGATGACCCAAGCCGATTCGGAAATGTACCGGCGGAAGAACGCCCGCAAAGCCGCGCGTTAGCCGCGCAGGCCCGGCGCTTCCTGGCCCGTGCGCGCGACATATTCGACGTAACCGCCGTCGTAACGATGCACGCCGTCGGGCGTGATTTCGAGCACGCGGTTGGACAATGCCGCCAGGAAATGCCGGTCGTGGGAGACGAACAGCATCGTCCCCTCGTAATCGGCCAAGGCCGCGATCAGCATTTCCTTGGTCGCGATGTCGAGATGGTTCGTCGGCTCGTCGAGCACCAGGAAATTCGGCGGGTCGAAGAGCATCAGCGCCATCACGAGGCGCGCCTTCTCGCCGCCCGACAGCACGCGGCAGCGCTTCTCCACATCATCGCCCGAAAAGCCGAAACAGCCCGCAAGCGTGCGAAGGCTTCCTTGGCTGGCGCGCGGAAACGCGCTCGAGAGCTGTTCGAAAACAGTGTTGTCGCCGTCGAGCAATTCCATGGCGTGCTGGGCGAAATAGCCGAGCTTCACCGATCCGCCCAGCGCCACCGTGCCCGCATCCGGTTCCGTCGAACCGGTGACGAGTTTCAGCAGTGTCGACTTACCGGCCCCGTTGACGCCCATCACGCACCAGCGTTCCTTGCGCCGGATCATCAGGTCGAAGCCCTCGTAGATCGTCTTCGACCCATAGGCTTTGGCGACACCTTTCAGCGTCACCACATCGTCGCCCGAGCGCGGCGGGTTCGGAAAATCGAACGCCACCGTCTGGCGGCGGCGCGGCGGTTCGATCTTTTCGATCTTGTCGAGCTTCTTCACCCGGCTTTGCACCTGGGCCGCATGGCTCGCGCGCGCCTTGAAGCGCTCGATGAACTTGATTTCCTTCGCCAGCATCGCCTGCTGGCGCTCGAACTGCGCCTGCTGCTGCTTTTCGTTCTGCGCGCGCTGGGCTTCGTAGAATTCGTAGTCGCCGGAATAGGTGTTGAGATTGCCGCCGTCGATCTCGACGATCTTGCCGACGACGCGGTTCATGAAGGCGCGGTCGTGCGAGGTCATCATCAGCGCGCCGTCATAATTCTTCAGGAACGCTTCGAGCCAGATGATGCTTTCGATGTCGAGATGGTTGCTTGGCTCGTCGAGCAGCATCACGTCGGGCCGCATCAGCAGAATACGCGCGAGTGCGACGCGCATCTTCCAACCGCCGGAGAGCTGGCCCACGTCGCCGTCCATCATCTCTTGGCTGAAGCCGAGCCCCGATAGCGTTTCGCGCGCGCGCGCGTCGAGCTCGTAGCCGCCCAGTTCCTCGAACCGCGCCTGGACTTCGCCGAAACGCTCGACCAGCGTGTCGAGCGCGTCGGCGTGGTCGGGATCGCCCATCTTGGCTTCGAGGCTGCGCAATTCCGCCGCGACTTCCGACACGGGGCCCGCCCCGTTCATCGTTTCGGCGACGGCGCTATGCCCCGACATTTCGCCCACATCCTGGCTGAAATAGCCGATCGTGGTGCCGCGCTCGACCATCACCTGGCCTTCGTCGGGCGGCTCCTGCCCCGCGATCAGGCGGAAGATCGTCGTCTTGCCTGCCCCGTTGGGACCGACGAGGCCGATCTTCTCGCCGCGATTGAGGACGGCCGACGCCTCGATGAACAGGATTTGCGCGCCGTTGCGCTTGGAGATGTTGTCGAGGCGGATCATGGGTCGCGGGGCGTTCCAAAAGAAACGCCGGGCGGGGCGCCCGGCGCAGCAAGGCCGCGCTTAAATCATGTTCGGGCGCTTGCGTCCAGACCGGCGGAGCGGACTCGATCCCGTCGAGAAATCGGTGTTTCACCGAAGGGGCGATTGAAGATCGATAGAACCGCGTCGGCGGCGATTTTAAAGATCGATCGACTCAGGCTATTTCACGAATTGTCCCGTTGGATGCAACCAGTGCGATCCGAATACCTGCCCGCCGGACTCTATCAACCATCTTATTGGCAAGAGTCTCCGTCACTCTCGTAGCCGGAACAACAGCGTATTGCGTCAAATTGTCTGAGCTATTTGTAGCCATAGAAAGGCCGACGGCTTCACAAAGCCCTTTTCGTAAGCGCGACAATTGCCCTGCGTGGCGGGAGTTGATCACTCCACCTTTGCATTCCGCAACGATCTTTAGGTCTCCAACTTCTGCCTCGACATCGCCGCACCCCGAGATGGGGCGAACTACGATTGTCTTGTCACCAGCAGAACGGTACGTGCCGCCGTATGCTGTACTGCCCATTGGCTCGACAAGTTCGAAGCCAACAGAAGATAACCATTCTTTAATTTTAAAACGCTTCCCGTGCTCGCCATCCGGATGGATTTTCACGAGCTTTAAATCTGGATATTTTGCAAATAGATGGAAAGCGAAGGCGAGCATGACTGCGCCCTCAGACAACACTTGCTCGTATTCACCGTCACATTTCCCTACACGATTCGGTGGAGGGGGTTGAGGGGTGATTAGGTCAGGCAAAAGACTTTCCATCACCTGACCTCAAATTATGTTTTTTATAGCGGTGTAGGATCTCAAAATGATTGAGACTCGCGATCAAGCCCGCTGTTGATTCTATTGCGATTTGATTTTGAGATTCTACGAGTTTTTATTCGAAAGTTTGAGACTGCCGGGAATTACTCACTGAATGTTTGAGACTGAATTTCTCGACATCATATTTTCAATGCTTTGCGAAGGTCAGCGTGAAGCTCATTGGATTACGGTTCCAAGCTCTCAAACCAGCACTGAGTGAATGCCTCAACGTGGAATCGATTCGAGTTGTTGACTCGAAATTCGACACATGAACATTTGACGAACATCAATTAAGCGATGGAGACGCCGATTATGGAACTCACCTGTAGCAAATGCCGACATTGGACGAGCAGGGACAGCGTTCACCGAGGCCTGTGTCGACGATTTGCACCTCGGACCACGATCGTCGTTGCCGGGGTGGATGCTCCAGAACTCGACGCCGTATGGCCGACCACTTTGGCGTCAGACCGCTGCGGCGATTGGTTCCCTCGAGAAGGCCGTGAATGGCTGCTCAAAGCCCCCGCGCACCTACGCCACGGCGGCGGATTGACACCGAGGGCGTCCAAATGAACGACGCTAAGCAACTCGATGAAACACTCGAAAATCTTATCTATCGGCTGAGAACGCCTCTTTATTGGGTCACTCGACGCCGATATGTGCCACGAGTCGAACCAACAGAGCTGTTTGACGATATCGATCCGTCGATCGATATCGAACGCGATCCAGTAAATGCATTCGACCAGGCCACGATGTTTCGCGCGGCCGGGCGCATGGGACTCTATGGGATTGCATTAGCGCAAGCGGGATATGGCGGCCATCCCACAGCGTGCCTTGTCTTGGCTGGACTCATGATCCAACGAGCAATAGCACCAGAATGCACCAATCGACGCTCACTACTCGCTAGAGCGATTGGCTGGCTATCAAGAGCTGGCTCCAATCAGTTTGATCAGCTCTTCGGTACGATGGAGAAGCAGCTTCGCCAGATATTGGATGCCAACGACCAATTAGCGCAGGGAGTTATCTCGGAAACGCGAAGAGACCTCGAGCGTTTAGAGGGAAAAGTAACCGTGGTCAGGCGTGAGATCGCAAATGCCGATCTGAAGAATCTTGGCAAAGAACGCTATCAACGCCTCAATTTGCCTTTCACCTTCAAAGGCAAGATCACCAAAGAATCAAAGAACGAAATTCTCAATGCAATGCGCATTGAGTACCCCTGGGCAGAAGACCTGATTTCGGAAATCGAACACAGGCTGTCACTCGGGGTTTCTTCAAGCCAACCGTGGCTCAAGCTTACCCCTCTGCTGATCGTGGGACCGCCGGGTGTCGGCAAAACACGCTTCGTACGCCGGCTTTCTGAACTGACGGCCGTGCCCCACTTCATTGTTAGTGCTGCTGGCGCTTCAGATAACCGTGATTTCGCTGGTACGGCGCGAGGCTGGGCGAGCGCTCACCCATCGCGCATCGCCGAGATCATCATTGATGCCGATTGTGCCAATCCAATCGTGATCGTCGATGAAGTCGACAAGTTCATCGCCGGAAGCCGAAACGGCAATATCCTTCAAACCATGCTGTCAATGCTTGCCCCGGAAACCAATCAAAGATTTCGGGATGAAGGTTTGAATGTTGAGCTTGATCTCAGTCACGTGAACTGGCTGCTAATAGCCAACGACACGCGGAACCTCGACTGGCCTCTACTTTCTCGCCTGAAGACTATGCCGCTGCCCAACCCATTGCCCCAACATGCGGAGGGTTTGGTCGACTTCATCTTAAAGGAAACGATCACAAAACTAGGTTCAGATATCCTCACCCAGGATGACCTAGATCCCGAAGTTTGCGCCGCTCTTGTGCGTGCAGCTCGCTCTGGTGCGTCACCCAGAACAATCGCAGCGATGGTTGAGAAGTCGGTAGCCATCAAAATACGGTGGCAAAGAAAGAGGCTACATTGATGTGGCTTTAAGAGAACACCGCGACATCCTTGATGGTGGCTGTCGAGCGCGATGATACTCAGCAAGCATTTGGAAAAGAAACCAACCTCAAGCGCCCAGCGCTTTAATCTCTTTTTCTATAGGACGAAAACGATCCTTGATCTCTTCTCCGGAATAGAACGCGAGCAAATCTTCTTTTGTGAGCGTCCCGTCAGCGAGAAACTTGATTAGATAATGCTGACTGAATTCCATCGAGAGCATGCTCTTCTCGATTTGTGTAATTATCTTTTTACAGTTCTCAATATTAGTCTGCACAAGTGACTTGATCGTAGTTACATCGTTTATATCCTTGATGATCCTGTTCATGATCACCTTTAGGATATCCTTATCGATCGCAACGTCTTTGCTATTTATTGCAACGTCCCTTGCCAGCATGTATGCGATTGCCAAGTTTTTATAGTCGCCTTTTTGGGAATCGACTATCGCGACAAATCCCACAGCCGGGATAAATCTAACATCCTGAATAGCAGTTAGTACGGAGCTGTCGGCTAGAGA
>JAIUNH010000099.1 GCA_020161965.1 Pseudomonadota bacterium | reverse complement strand
AACGTCGCGCTGGAATCGATGGGCTTCAAGACCTTCGGCTTCGCCGGCGGGCGCGCCGACACGTGGGAGCCCGACCAGTCGGTCTATTGGGGCCCGGAGACGAAGTGGCTCGACGATCAGCGCTATAGCGGCGATCGCGAGCTCGAAAACCCGCTGGGTGCGGTGCAGATGGGCCTCATCTACGTCAACCCCGAGGGTCCCAACGGCAACCCCGATCCGCTCGCCTCGGCGCGCGACATCCGCGAGACTTTCGCCCGCATGGCGATGGACGACGAAGAAACCGTCGCATTGATCGCGGGCGGCCACACTTTCGGTAAAACGCATGGTGCAGGCGACGCCGCGAAGGTCGGCGCCGATCCCGAAGCCGGATCGATCGAAGCGCAAGGTTTCGGCTGGGCCAGCACGCATGGCTCCGGCAAGGGCGGCGACGCGATCACCAGCGGTCTCGAAGTCACCTGGACCTCGACGCCGGTGAAGTGGAGCCACGACTTCTTCACCAACCTCTTCAAATACGATTGGGAACTGACCAAGAGCCCGGCGGGCGCGCATCAATGGCGCCCGAAGAACGGCGCGGGTGCCGGCACGATCCCGGACGCGTTCGATCCGAAGAAAAGCCACGCCCCGGCGATGCTGACGTCGGATTTGGCGCTGCGCTTCGACCCGGCTTACGAGAAAATCTCGCGCCGGTTCCTGGCCGATCCCGCCGCCTTCGCCGACGCGTTCGCGCGCGCTTGGTACAAGCTGACCCATCGCGATATGGGCCCGCGCGCGCGTTATCTCGGCAAGCTGGTGCCGAAGGAAGTTCTGCCCTGGCAGGATCCGATCCCGACGGTCGATCACAAGCTGGTCGACGCAGCCGATATCGCATCGCTGAAGGCGAAGATCCTGGCGAGCGGCTTAATGGTGTCGGAACTCGTTTCCGCCGCCTGGGCCTCGGCCTCGACCTTCCGCGGCTCCGACAAGCGTGGCGGTGCCAATGGCGCGCGCGTGCGCTTGGCCCCGCAGAAGGATTGGCCGGTCAACGATCCCGCCCAGCTCGCCAAGGTTCTGGCGGCGCTGGAAAGTATTCGCGGCGCGTTCAACACCGGGACCAAGAAAATCTCGATCGCCGATCTGATCGTGCTCGCCGGCAGTGCGGCGGTCGAAAAAGCGGCGAAGGATGCGGGCGTGGAAACGACCGTTAACTTCACGCCGGGTCGCGCCGACGCGTCGCAAGACCAGACCGACGTGCCGTCCTTCGCGCCGCTGGAACCCGTCATCGACGGCTTCCGCAACTACGTGAAGGGCAAGACGCGCGTCCCGGCCGAAGTGGCGCTGATCGACCGCGCGCAATTGCTGAAACTGACCGCACCCGAAATGACGGTGCTGGTCGGCGGCTTGCGCGTCCTCGGCGCCAATGCCGGCGGCAACAAGCACGGCGTGTTCACCGCCAATGTCGGCAAGCTGACGAACGATTTCTTCGTCAACCTGCTCGACATGGACGTCGAATGGAAACCCGCCGGCGACGGCGTCTACGAAGCGCGCGAACGCAAGACCGGCAAGGTCAAGTGGATGGGCACGCGCGCCGATCTGGTCTTCGGTTCGGATTCGCGGTTGCGGGCGCTGGCCGAAGTCTACGGTGCGGCGGACGCGAAGAAGAAATTCGTCGCCGATTTCGTCAAGGCCTGGACGAAGGTGATGGACGCCGACCGCTACGACGTCGCCTAAGCTCAAACGCGCGGCTTACGCCCCGCGTTGGACGCCCGGCCCTCGGTGACGAGGCCGGGCGTTCTTTTTAGAACGGCTGCCAAATCGGCGCGCACCGCTTCGATATGCGCCTTCAACAACGCCAGAGCGCCGGCCGCATCGCGCTTGCGGCACAAGGCGGCGAGTTCGCGATGCTCGCGCCCCGCTTTCGCCAAACCCTTGGTCGATGAAAGCTGCAAACGCGTATAGCGGTCGCTGGTTTGCAGCAGACCGGCGACAATCGCAGCCGTCTTGGGCAATTTGGCGCCCGCATAGAACGCCATATGCAGTTCCGCGTTCAGCCCGCCCGAAACCGAGATATCGCCCGACGCGACCATGCGATCGAAGGCTTCGCGCGCCGCGTCGATGCGTACGAAATCCGCATCGGTCAGATTGGGAATCGAATCCGCAAGCAAGCGCGCTTCCAATGCCGTGCGCAGATCGAACACGTCGTCGACCTCTTCCATCGAAATGCCGGTGACGACCGCACCCTTGTGGGGCTCGATCTGCACCAGTCCTTCGGCTTCGAGTTGGAACAGCGCCTCGCGCACCGGAATCCGGCTGACGCTAAAGGACGACGCCAATGCGTCTTGGCGCAATTGCGTGCCGGCCGCGTATTCGCCGCCCAGGATCGACTGGCGCAGGCGATCGGCGATCGCCGACGACAAGGTCCGGTGAGTCAAAGAGTTGGCCATGATCTTTCGAATTTATCCCCGTCGCGCGAAGAAGGCTATTGACTCGCAGATTTTATACAATCTACATTCGCCGAAACAAGCACGAAGGGAAGCTCCATGGCCGCCAATCCGTTCCTCGGTACGATTCCGGCGTTGATGACGCCCTGCACCAAATCGCGCGAACCCGATTTCGACACGCTCGTGCGCACCGGTCAGTCCTTGATCAAGGCGGGCATGAGTGCGGTGGTCTATTGCGGCTCGATGGGCGATTGGCCGCTGCTGACCGACGAAGCGCGGATGATCGGCGTGGAACGCCTCGTCGCCGCCGGCGTGCCGACGGTCGTGGGGACCGGCGCCCAGAACCCCGCGCGCGCCGCCGCCCTCGCCGCCCACGCCAAGAAGGTTGGCGCGCATGGCTTGATGATCATTCCGCGCGTGCTGTCGCGCGGGCCTTCGGTCGCCGCCCAGCGCGCGCATTTCATGGACGTGCTGGAAGCCGGCAAGGGCCTGCCCTCGGTCATCTACAACAGCCCCTATTACGGCTACGAGACCAAGGCCGATCTGTTCTTCGAACTCCACGCGAAGCATCCGCATCTGATCGGCTTCAAGGAATTCGGCGGTGCCGCGTCGCTGACCTACGCCGCCGAACATATCACCGGCCGCGACAAAAATCTGATGCTGCTGGTCGGCGTGGATACGCAAGTGTTCCACGGCTTCGTCAATTGCGGCGCGGTCGGCTCGATCACCGGGATCGGCAATGCGCTGCCCGAAGAAGCGCTGCATCTCGTGGCGCTGTGCCGCAAGGCGGCGGCGGGCGATCCGATCGCCACGCAGCGCGCGTTGGAGCTCGATCGCGCGCTCACCGTGCTGAACAGCTATGACGAAGGCCCCGATCTGGTGCTCTACTACAAGCACCTGATGGTCCTCGCCGGGTATCCCGAATACACGCTGCATTTCAACCCGGCCGACGAACTCTCGGCCAGCCAGCGCACTTACGTCGACGCGCAGTGGAAGCGTTTCAAGACGTGGTACGCGACCTGGCGCACGCTCGGGCCGTGAGCGGCAAGACCGCCCTCGTTATCGGCGGCGGTTTCGTCGGTGCCGCCGCCGCGCGGCGCCTGCAACAAGCGGGCTTCGCGACAACGCTGATCGATGCGGGCGATCCGTCGCGCGCCGCGTCGTTCGGCAATGCGGGGCACCTCGCCAGCGAACAGGTAACGCCGCTCGCCTCGATCGCCACGCTGCTATTGCTGCATAAACGGCTTTACAGTGCCGGCGGCCCCGCCGCCTTCCCGCCGCGCGATATCGGCGCGTGGCTTCCCTTCGGATTGCGTTTGATCGCGGCATCGATGCCGTCGCGCTACGAAGCGGGATCGCGCGCGCTCAAAGCCATCGTCGCCGCCGCCTTGCCCGCCTGGCATCGCTTGGTCGGCGAGATCGGCGCCACCGATCTGATCCGCGAGCAGGGCCATTTCGTCGTTTGGGAAAAACAGGCGACCGCCGCTGCCGGTATTCGTGCGGCTTGTTCGGTCGATTACGGCTACGCCGCCGCGCGCGAAGCGACCGGCGAAGAACTGTCGATGCTCGCCCACCGCCTCGCCATCAAACCCGCCGGGGCGGTGCGCTATACCGGCACGGGCCAAGTCATCGACCTGCAAGCCTTGCGCGGCAAGCTCGACGATTCCTTCCGTCAAGCCGGCGGCATCAAGCTGACCGGTATGGTCGCGCGGCTGGCGATCGACAATGGCCGCGCGCGTGCCATTCTCGCCGACGGCACGGCGCTGATCGCCGACCATATTCTGGTCGCGGGCGGTGCGTGGTCAGGTGATTTGCTGCGCGACGTGGAAGGCCCCGTCCCGCTGATCGCGGAGCGCGGCTATCACATCGACACGACATTGACCGACGCCGAATGGCCGCGCGAAATGCCGCCCATCGCTTTCGGTGACCGCTCGGCCATCATCACGCGCTTCGCCAATACGCTGCGCATGACCAGCTTCATCGAGTTTTCGCGCGTCGGATCGCCCAGCGATCCGCACAAATGGGCGAAGCTCGACGCCCATGCCGACGCGCTGGGCTTGTCGAAGGGTTCGGCGCGTACGCGCTGGATCGGCAATCGCCCGACATTACCCGACTACATTCCGGCGATTGGACGCTCGCGCAAGGCGGGCAATTTGCTTTATGCATTCGGGCACCAGCATCTCGGCGTGACCCTCGCGGCGATCACCGGGGAATTGGTCGCTGCCCTCGCCACCGATACGCCGTCCGCGATCCCGCTCGCCCCCTACGATCTCCAACGCTTCGGATAAGGCCCGGCCCATGCGCGTCATCGACTCCCACACCGAAGGCGAACCCACGCGCGTCGTGATCGACGGCCTGCCGGATCTGGGCAAGGGCAGCATGGCCGAACGCCGGCGCATCTTCGCCGAACGCTTCGATCATGTGCGCAGCTTCGCGGTGAACGAGCCGCGCGGCAACGACGCGGTCGTGGGTGCCTTGCTGTGCGAACCGGTCGATCCGACGGCCGCCGCCGGCGTGATCTTCTTCAACAATGTCGGCGTCATCGGCATGTGCGGCCACGGCACGATCGGCTTGGCGGTGACGCTCGCGCATCTGGGCCGCCTCAAGCCCGGCACGCATCGCTTCGAAACGCCGGTCGGCGACGTGACGGTCGATCTGCTCGGCCGCAACGAAGTCGAGATCGAGAACGTCCCCGCCTATCGCTATCGCAAAGCCGTCGCGGTCGACGTGTCCGATATCGGGACGGTCGTCGGCGATATCGCCTGGGGCGGGAATTGGTTCTTCCTCGTCTCCGACGCGCCCTACGCGCTGACGATGAGCGCCATCCCGTCGCTGACGCGCGCCGCCGACGCGACCATGCGCGCACTCGCCGCCGCCGGAATCAAAGGCGAAGACGGCGGCAAGATCGATCATGTCGAATTCTTCGGCCCGCCCGCCGATCCGGCCGCGAACAGCCGGAATTTCGTGTTGTGCCCGGGTGGCGCTTACGACCGCTCGCCCTGCGGGACGGGCACGAGTGCGAAGCTCGCTTGCCTCGCCGCCGACGGCAAATTGGCGCCGGGCGTGGAATGGGTGCAAGAGAGCATCGTCGGCAGCCGCTTCCAGGCGAAATATCGCCCGGGCGCGGAGGGGCGGATCATTCCGCGCATTCGCGGCCGCGCCTATGTCGTCGCGGATGCGACGTTGCTGCGCGACGCGAACGATCCCTTCGCCGACGGCATGCGGAGCGGCGAATGAATCTGGATCCGCTCGTCGCCTTCGCCGAGAAACTCGCGGACGAAGCCGCCGCGATGCTCGATGCGCGTTCGCACGCCGCCGCGCAAACGAAGCCGGATAAATCCTTCGTCACCGAGATGGATCTCGCCATCGAGGAACGGTTGCGCGCGATGATCGCGGCCGCCTATCCCGAGCATGGCGTGCTGGGCGAGGAATTCGACGCCAAGATGCCCGACGCCGATTACGTCTGGATCCTCGATCCAATCGACGGCACGGCGGCCTATGTCGTCGGCATGCCGGTCTACGGCACGCTGATAGCACTTGCCTATAAGGGCAAGCCGGTGCTGGGCGTGATCCATTTCCCCGCGACCAAGGAACGCTGGGTGGGTGCGAAGGGCCGCAAGACCACGCTGAACGGCAAGCCGTGCGAAACCCGTAAGGGCGACACGCTGGCCGATGCGATCTTGTCCGCCAGCAATCCCGATTTCTTCGACGCCGAGGCCAAGAAGCCGCTGGCGGCGTTGAGCGAAGTCACCGCGTGGCGCGTCTATGGCGGTGCGGCGCTCAGCTACGGCCGGCTTGCACAAGGGCGCACCGATCTGGCGATCGATGCCGGCCTCAAACTTCACGACTACGCCGCCTTCGTGCCGATCCTCGAAGGGGCCGGCGGAATCATCACCGACTGGAACGGCGACGAATTGACGATCGCCAGCGGCCCGCGCGTTCTCGCGGGCGGCGACAAGCGCCGCCATGAAGCGGCTTTGAAAATCGTGCAGGGGGCTTTGGCAAATGGCGGGAATCCGCATCGATAATCTGGTCGTCGGCTACGGCGCCGAGCCGGTCATTTCCGATCTGTCGCTCGACATCGCCGACGGGTCGCTATTCACGCTGCTGGGCCCGTCGGGTTGCGGCAAGACGACGTTGCTGCGTACCATCGCGGGCTTCATCCCCGTGCGCGCGGGCAAGCTGTTTTTCGGCGATCGCGACGTGACCGACCTGCCCGCCTATCGGCGCGATATCGGCATGGTGTTCCAGGATTACGCGCTGTTCCCCGATAAAAGCGTCTACGACAACGTCGCCTATGGCTTGCGCGCGCGCAACGTGCCCGAAGCGACGATCAAGACCACCGTCGGCGAATATCTGGAACGCGTGGGCTTGAGCGCCTTCGCCCAGCGTATGCCCGCCGCCTTGTCCGGCGGCCAGCGCCAACGCGTTGCCTTGGCCCGCGCGCTTGCCATCAAGCCGACCGTGCTGCTGATGGACGAGCCCTTGTCCAATCTCGACGCCAAGCTGCGCGTCCAGGTGCGCGAGACGATCGCCGATCTTCAGCGCCAGGTCGGCATCACCACCGTGCTGGTGACACACGATCAGGAGGAAGCACTGGCGCTGTCCGACCGTATCGGCTTGCTGCGCCTGGGCAAGCTCGAACAGGTCGGCGGGCCGGAAGATCTCTACGCGCGCCCCGTTTCGGCCTATGTCGCCGATTTCGTCGGGGCCGCGAACACGCTGAACGTCGAACTTTCGGCACCGACCACGGCGGGCGCCCTCGCTCATGTGGCGCTCGAAGGCGCCAATTTGCAGGCCTTTGCCCCGGCGGCACTGCCCGCCGGCAAGGCCGTGCTGATCGCGCGCGGCGAAACGCTGAAGCTCGGCCCCGCCGCCAACGACGCGAACAGCATTCCGTGCACCGTACGCCGCCGCCAATATTTGGGCGGGCGCACCAGCTTCCGCGTCGCGACCGCATCGGGCCGCGAGATTCTGGTCGAAGCACACGGCGCCGTCCCCGGCTTGGCGGCGGGCGACGCGGCGGCGTTGCGCTTCGATCCCGCGCAAACCTTGGTGGTCGCGTCGTGACCCGCCATTTCAAGGATGTCTGGTTCGTCCTGTCGGCGGCGACGCTCGCACTTTTCGCGCTGTTCCTGCTCTATCCGCTGCTGAACGTGCTGAGTGCCAGCCTGTCCGCCGGAACCGGCGGGCAATCGGGTTGGGCGACGCTGGTGAACGATCCCCGCTACAGCTCGGCCGTCACCAACACGTTGCTGCTGGGCGCCATCGTCACCGTCACGTCGACCCTGATCGGCGTGCCGCTCGCCTTCGTCGCGGCGCGCTTCTCGTTTCACGGCAAGGCGTTGATCGCGCTGCTGCCGATGACGACGCTGATCGTGCCCGAAGTGATCGCGGCCCAAACCTGGCTGATGATCTTGGGCAATAACGGCTTCGTCACCCGCGCCTTCGCCGATTGGGGCATTCGTCTGCCATCCTTCTATGGCTGGTTCGGCCTGATCACGGTGATGACGTTCGTCTATTACACCTACGTCTATATCGGCACGCTGGCGGCGATCAAAGGCTTCGACTCCCAGTTGGAGGAAGCCTCGCAGAGCCTGGGCGTACCGCCCGGCCGCACGTTGTTGAAGGTGATGGTGCCGGTCGTCGCCCCGTCGATCCTGGCGAGCGCCTTGCTGGTCTTCACCCTGGTCGTCGGCAATTTCGCCGTGGCGACCATTCTGGGCCAGCGCGTCTACCTACTGTCGGTGCTGACCTATCAGAGCTTCGTGTCCGAGGTCGGCACGAACCCGGTGATGCAGAGCACGCTCGCCTCCGTCTCCATCGGTATCGTCGCTTGCGCGCTGTTCGCGCAACGCTGGATCGTCTCGCGCGGCCGGTACGAGATCGTGCAGGGACGCGGCGCCAAGCCCCAACCGCTCGCCGGTCTCGCCACGCTACCGATCGCGCTGGGAGCGGCGCTCATCATGATCGTGTCGCTGCTGCCGCTCGTCACCATCGTCGCGGGCGCCTTCACCCGCGCGCGGGGCCCCGTGATGCGCTGGGGCGAATGGACGACCGCCAATCTGGAACGCGTGTTCCTGTCCGCCCCCGATCCGATCGTCAACACGCTGATCTTCGCCGGTATCGCGACGGTGCTGAGCCTGCTGATTTCGACTGTCGTCGGCTTCCTTGTGGTCAAGAAGCGCAACGCGCTCACGCCCAGCATCGATTATCTGTCGGCTTTGCCCTTGGCGCTTTCCGGTACGGTGCTGGGCATCGGCCTGATGATCTCGTTCAACGGCGGCTTCCTGCCACTGGCGGGCACGGGCGCCATCATCGTGGTCGCGTATCTGATCCGCCGCCTGCCCTTCGGCATCCGCAACGCATCCTCGACGCTCTACAACATCCCCAACTCGATCGAGGATGCGTCGATCAGCCTGGGCGTGCCGCCCTTGCGGACATTCTTCAAAGTCGTCTTCCCGCTGATGCTGCCGTCGATCGCGGCGGCGGCGGTGCTCGTCTGGACCACGACGGTCGCGGAACTCTCCGCGTCGGTCGTCGTCTACTCGGCGGGGCAGGAAACGATGCCGATCCAGATATTCCGTCTGATCGATTCCAATCTGATGGCGCAGGCCTCGGCCTACGGGCTCGTCCTGGTCGGCGTCATCCTGATCCCGATCCTGATCGCCACCACCGTGTTCAAGATCGATCTTTTCGCAGCCAAATAAAAACAGAGGAGAGCAAAATGAAATTCGAATTGAATCGCCGCACGCTTTTGGCCGGTTTGGGCGCTTCGGCCGCCCTGCCCTTGCCCGCTTTCGCGCAAGCGGCCGGCAACGCCGTCGTCTATACGTCGAACAACCAGCAGGCCGTGCAGTCGATCACCGACGTCGCCCGCACCAAGGCGCCCAATCTGCGCTTCAACTTCGTGACCGGCGGCAGTGCCGTGCTGCTGCGCCGCATGGAGACCGAGGCCGGCAAGCCGCAGGCGGACGTGTTCTGGAGCTCCAGCGCCAACACGCTGGGCGCGTTCAAGCCGCTGTTCGAATCCTATCGTTCGCCCGAAGCCGCTTCGATCCCCGCGATGTTCGCGGAACCCCAGAATCTGTGGACGGCGTCGAACGTCCATGTCGTCGTGCAGATGGTGAACACCAACCAATTGGGCGGCAATCCGCAGCCCAAGACCTGGACCGATCTGCTCGACCCGCGCTGGAAGGGCAAGATCATCATCGCGGATCCCGCCAACAGCTCGACCGCCTTCACCATCCTGTGGGGTGTACGCCAAATGCTGGGCGCGGACGCGCTGCGCAAGCTCGCGGTCAACACGACCGTGACGCCGGCGGCCGCGACCGTGCTGCGCGCCGTGGCGCAAGGCGAATTCACCGTCGGCCTGACGTTCGAGTCGAACGCCTATGCCTATGTCGCCGGCGGCCAGAAGGAGATCAAGCTGGTCTACGCCGAAGACGGCACGTTCAGGACGCCGGAGTTCATCGTTCTGGC
>JAIUNH010000098.1 GCA_020161965.1 Pseudomonadota bacterium | reverse complement strand
TGTGCGAGCCCTGCGGCGAGTCGAAAGGGCAGGTCGAGAAAATTCTCAAGGTCGAGACCGCCGACGTGAATTTCGAAGGTAACCACGAAGTGCGTATCAACAACAAGGGCGTCGATCTCGCCTATATTTTCGTCAAGCGCGGTACAAAATGGAAGAACGTGGCGGTGCTTTTGGGCGTGCGCCCCTTCGCAGTGAGTGCCGAGTTGCCCGCGAATCCGCCGGGTCAACCGCTGCCGGGGTACTGACATGCGATACCTGCATGCGATGGTGCGCGTCCGTAATCTCGACGCGTCGCTGGCCTTCTTTCGCGACGCGCTGGCCGGCGGTCAGCACGGCCTCGACCCGGTCGAGCGGCTGCACCTTCGACACGGCAATCAGCGTGACCGACCCCTCGGGGCGGCCGGCCGCGGTTTCCGCCGCGCGTATGGGCGCGAAAGTCGCACTGCTCGAACGCTATCCCTATCTCGGCGGGCTTGCGGCCGGCGGCATGGTCCTCGTCCTCGACGACATGACCAACGGCCAAGAGATCACCGTCACCGGCACCTGCATGGAGATGATCGACCGCATGGCCAAGCGCGGCCACGCGATCTATCCGCCCGAGGAAGACCGCGTGGCGAGCTGGGAAGCGTGGCGCAAATGGTCGCGCTGGGGCGCCCAGGATTTCCGCGCGCAATCGAAGCCGCAGCCGATCGTCTTCGCCGCCGCTTTCGATCCCGATGGCTGGAAGCGCGCGTCCAACGAAATGGTCGCGGAAGCCAAGATCGACGTGCGCCTGCATTCCTGGTTCTCGCGCGCGATCGTCGAGGACGGCCGCGCCAAGGGCGTGGTCTGCGAAACCAAATCGGGCCGCGAAGCGATCCTCGGCGACGTGATTATCGACGCGACCGGCGATCTCGACGTGGCGGCATCGGCCGGCGCGCCCTTCACCAAGGGCAATTACATCGTCACGACCGTGTTCCGTTTGGGTGGTGTCGATACGGTCGAGGCCGAGCGCTTCCAATATGAGGAACCCGAAGCCTTCGCCAAGATCGACCGCCAGGCCAAGCGCGTGATGGGCGGCAGCTGGGATTATTGGTGGCTGAAAACGCCGCTGCCCGGCATCGTCTGGTGCAATTGCCCGCATATGCCGGGCTTCGATGCGCTGTCGGTCGTCGACCAAACGCGCGCCGATTTCGAAGGCCGCAATCGCATCTACGCACTGGTCGATTTCGTGCGCGCGAATATGCCGGGCTTCGCCAATTGCTTCGTCGTCGATGTGGCCCCGCAGCTTGGCGTGCGCACCACGCGTTTGCTCGACGGCGAATATGTCGTGACGAAGGAGGACGTGATGGATCGCGTCCATTTCGCCGATACGGTCGCGCGCGGGCGCGATTACTACACGCCCTATCGTTCCATGCTGCCCAAGGGCGTCGACGGCTTGATCGTCGCCGGCCGCCATTATTCGGCGACCGAATCCGCGCAGAAATTGTCGCGCGAAATTCCGCCTTGCATGTCGATGGGCCAAGCGGCGGGTGTGGCCGCGGCGTTGTCGCTTAACCAAGGTGTGGTGTTGCGCGACGTTTCCGCCGCCGAAATCTGCCGTGCGGTGCGCGCGCAAGGCGGGGATCCCGGCGACAAGCCGTCGGCGAATGCCCGCATGTTGGAGGTCCAGTCTTGAGCCCGAATACCCCCCTGCCGCTCGACGGCATTCGCGTCATCGATTTCACCCAGGTAATGATGGGTCCGTGCGCCACGCAGATGCTGGGCGATTACGGTGCGGACGTGATCAAGATCGAGCGCCCGGGTGCGGGCGATCTGTCGCGCACGGCTTTCCCGAACGATCCCGCCGGGCTGCAAGGTCCGGTGTTCTGTTCGCTCAACCGCAACAAGCGCTCGGTTGCACTCGATCTGCGCAAGCCCGAGATCCGCGAAATGGTGCTGCGCTTGATCGATGGCGCCGACGTCGTCGCCAATAATTTCCGCGCCGGCGTCATGGAACGCATGGGCTTCGGCTACGAAGACCTCGCCAAGCGCAATCCGCGTTTGATCTATGCCGTGGGCACGGGCTATGGCTTGACCGGGCCTTACGCGCATAAAGGCGGCCAGGACGTGCTGGCCCAGGCGATGAGCGGCACGATGATGCGCCGCTCCGACGAGTCTTTGCCCTTGTCCATTTACCCGACGACCTTCGCGGATTACTCGGCCGGCATGCATATGGTCCAGGGCGTGTTGCTGGCGTTGCTGCAACGCGCACGCACCGGGCGCGGGCAGCTTGTTTCCGTCTCGCTGCTCGATTCGATGATCGCGGCGCAGATGCAGGAAGCGACCGCCCATATGATGCGCGGGCGCGAAGTGAATTGGGGTGCGATGCCGCTCTCCGGCGTGTTCCCCACGACCGACGGTGCGGTCGTGCTGGTCGGCGCGTTCAAGGCCGATCCGCTGCGCGATATCGCCAACGCGCTGGAAATTCCGGCGCTGGCTGACGATGCGCGCTTCGCCACGCACGAACTGCGCGTCGCCAATAAGGCGGCATTGCACGACATCTTCCGCAAGCGCTTCGCGAGCTACACGACCGCGCGTTTGCTGGAACGGCTGGAGGAGCAGGATTTGCTCTGCGCGCCGGTGCGTACGCTGGCGACCGCGCTGGCCGATGAGCAAACCGCGATCAACGGCATGGTGCTGGAAGCGCAAGGCCCGACCGAGAAGATGCGCGTCGTCGGCTCGCCGGTGCATTTGTCGGATGCGCCGGTGACGATCCGCATCGTGCCGCCGGGCTTGGGCGAGCATACCGACGAGGTCCTGGCGGCCCTCAAGGCGGAAGCGGTCTGATGCCGATCCGCTGCGAAATCGCCGATCACGTCGCACGCGTCACGATCGACCGGCCGGAAGTTCTCAACGCCATCGACATGGCGGCCGAGGCCGAGTTGCAGGCGATCTGGACGCGGATCGAAGCGGATCGCGACGTGCGCTGCGTGGTGCTGACTGGGGCGGGCGACCGTGCCTTCAGTGCTGGTGCCGACATGAAAGGCGGCTCGGGCAAATCGGGCCTGGAATATTGGGCAGCCGAACGCCCGGGCGGGTTCGGCGGCATCGCCCTGCGCCAAACGCTGGACGTGCCGGTCATCGCGCGCGTCAACGGCCACGCATTGGGCGGCGGATTCGAAATGGTGCTCGGCTGCGATATCGTGGTCGCGGCGGCGGAAGCGAGTTTCGGTCTGCCCGAAGCGCGCGTCGGGCGCTTGCCGCTCGATGGCGGCATGACGCTGCTGCAGCGCCAGATCCCGTTCCGCCCGGCGATGGGCGTATTGCTGACCGGCCGGCGCATTCAAGCCGCCGAAGCCTTGAGCCTGGGCATCGTCAACGAAGTGGTGCCCCGCGCGGAGCTCGATGCCGCGGTCGATCGCTGGATCGCCGAAATCCTGGTTTGCGCGCCGTTGTCCGTGCGCGCGATCAAGCAGACCGTGCGCCGTGCGGCCCATCTCACGGCCGTCGAAGCGCAGGCGCTACGTTTGCCCGCCGTGGTCGAGGCGTTGACCTCCCAGGATAGCGACGAAGGTGTTGCCGCCTTCCGCGAAAAGCGCAAACCGGTCTGGAAAGGCCGCTAATGCCTTTCGTCATCGCCTCGCCCTGCATCGACGTGAAGGACAAGGCCTGTTTGAAGGTCTGCCCGGTCGATTGCATCTACGAAGGCGGACGCACGCTCTATATCCATCCGACCGAATGCATCGATTGCGGGCTGTGCGAAACCGTGTGTCCGGCCGACGCGATCCATGCCGACGACGCGCTGCCGGAGGCCGAGAAGCCATTCCTGGCGGTGAATGCCGAGTTCTTCGGCGCGGAAGTCACCAATTGGGGCTCGCCCGGCGGGGCCGACACCAAACACACGACCGAGCGCGATCATCCGCTGGTCGCGGCGTGGCCGCGCCGCTAACATCGCGCGATGCATGCGGCCGTCCTTCGATATTTCCGCGAAATCGCGCGCCACGGTTCGATCCGCCGCGCCGCGTCGGCGCTGCATGTCGCCCCCAGCGCCGTCGATCGCCAGCTTCTGAAGCTCGAAGCCGAACTCGGCGTGCCGGTCTTCGACCGTTTGCCCGGCCGCATGCGGTTGAACCGGGCGGGCGAAATCCTGCTGCAGCACGTCTCGGGCACGCTCGCCGATTTCGACCGCGTGCGCGCGGAGATCGACGACCTCAGCGGCGTGAAGACCGGCCATGTGACCATCGCGGCGGTCGACTCGCTGCTGGTGGAGTTCTTACCCCAAGCGTTGGGTCGCTTCCGCGCCGATTTCCCGGCGGTCAACTTCACCATGCTCGCGGTCGAGCCCGCACGCATCCCGGGCGATGTCGCGGCGGGCCGCGCCGATTTGGGCCTTACCTTCGTGTCCGATCCGCCGGCGGGTACCAAATTCGTCGCGTCCTTCGCGGCCCCGATCGGCGTCATCATGGCAGCGGGCCATCCGCTCGCACGCAAACGCGCGGTGCGTTTCGACGAGGCGCGCAGTTTTCCCTTCCTCGGCCAGCAAGGGCCGCTGCCGAAGAGTGCCGATATCGATCCGAATTTCGCGGCGTTCCGCGACGGGCTGGAACCCACGCTGATCTCCAACGCCATCCCCGTGTTCAAACACGTGATCCGCGAAGGCTGGGGCATCGCCTTCTTCACGCGCTTCGGATTCTTGCGCGAAATCGCCGACGGCGAGTTGGCGTGGCGCCCCTTCGCGTCGCGACGCATCAACACGCTGAAACTCGGCCTGATCGTGCCCGAAGCCCGCAAACTGCCGTCCGTCGCGCAGTCGCTCGCCGAGCGCTTGATCGACGAGCTCAAGCGCCTGGAAAGCACGCCATGAACCTGTGCATCGCCAATGCCAATATCTTGATCGATACCGCATTCCGGCGTGGTGCCGTCCTGATCGAGCGTGGCCGCATCGCCGCCATCGCCTATGGCGACAATGCGCAAGCCCTCGCCACGCGCGCGGCATCGACGGTCGATGCGAACGGCCTCGCCCTCATTCCCGGTTTCGTCAACGCGCATCATCATTCCTACGCCAACGCGCTGCGCGGGACCGAGAACGCGCTGCCGCTGGAACTCTGGGCGCTTTACACCGTCGCCTATGGCCGCAATATCGACGAGAAGCTGCTGCGCCTCGCGATCCTGACCGGTGCTGCCGAAATGCTGCGCAACGGCGTGACCGGCGTGATCGACCATTCGCCGCCGGTGCGTCGCGGACCCGCGTCCTTCGCGGCGCATGTCGAAAGCGGCATGCGCGTTGGCTTCGCGCCGTTTTTTCACGACACGCACGACCACGATTTACTTGGCTTCAAGATGCCCGCCGCCCTGCGCGCCGGTGTCGAAGGGCTCGGCTTTCCGCCTGCCGATCTGGTCAGCGATGTCTTCGCGCAGCTTGCCGGCGCGAATGGGGCGGGTCGCGTGCGCGTCTTGCTCGGGCCCAATGCGCCGCAGCGCTGTTCGCCCCGCCTTCTCGATCTTTGGGCGCAATTGCGCGAACGTCATGGCTTCGGCAGCCATACGCATTTGCTGGAAACGCGCGCGCAAGCGATCGCCTGTGCGCGGCATTGGCCGGATGGCATCGTCGTCGAGATGGATCGGCGCGGATTGCTCGATGATCGTCTCACCGTCGCACATGGCGTGTGGCTCACGCCGAAGGAACGCGATCTGCTCGCCGCGCGCGGCGTCACGGTCGCGCACAACCCCGCGAGCAATCTGATGCTCGGCTCCGGAATCCTGCCGGCGGCCGATCTGCGCCAGCGCGGCGTGCGGATGGCATTGGGCAGCGATTCCGCCAATACCGGCGGCTCCGCAGATCCGTTCGAGCTGATGCGCCTCGCCACGATGATTGGTCGCGTGGGCAGCGATTGGGAATCGTGGCTCGACGCGGAAACCGCTTTCGCGATGGCCACGACAGGCGGCGCCAGCGCGATGGGATTGCGCAACGAAATCGGCAAGATCGGAACCGGCCGCAATGCCGATCTCGTCTTGATCGATATATCTAATACGGCGTCGACCGAGCCACGATGCGTCGAAACGCTGGTCCGTCATTGCGGGCCCGCCGCCGTGCGCGCCACGATGGTCGGCGGCGATTGGGTCTATCGAGACGACAAGGTCTTGGCCTTCGACGAAGATACCATCCGCCGCGATCTCACCGACGCGGCCGCCGAATTCCGCGAACGCTGTGCGGCCGAACTTTCCATCGCGCGCGATGCGCATCGCGTTTTCGATCCGCAATTGCGCGCGTTGCTGAACGCCTAGTTCCAGGCGGGCAGGATCGGCGGCGCGTGCAAGCCGCGCGCCGCGACGATCACATCTTGAATTTCAGATGGATATTCTTCTCGCGCGTATAACCGAGAAGCTCTTCGAACGCCTCTTCCTTGCCGAAACCCGATTGCTTGAAGCCGCCGAAGGGCATGCCGATTTCGTGCGTGCTGACGTCGTTGATCCAGACATAGCCCGCTTCCATACGCGAGGCGATGCGATGGCCGCGATCGATATCCTTCGTCCACACGGCCGCCGTCAATCCCACGTCCAGCGCGTTGACGCGCGCCAGCACATCGGCTTCGTCCCGCCAGGTCAGCAGGCTCAAGATCGGGCCGAAGACTTCTTCGCGCGCCAGGCGCATATCGTCGGTCACGCCCGCGAACACGGTCGGCTCGACGAAGTAACCCTTGGCGAAGGCGCCGTCGCGCAACGCGTTGCCGCCGGCGATCAGGCGCGCACCCTCCGCCTTGCCGATGGCGATATAGTCCATCGTCTTATCGAATTGCTGGACGGTCGAAAGACTGCCGACTGTCGCATCGGGATCCATCGGCAAGCCGACCTTCAGATCGGCCATCGCTTCGGGCAAGGCGGCCTCGACCTTCGCGGCGATCGCTTCGTGCAGATAGACGCGGCTGAGCGACCCGCAGGACTGCCCGGCGACCGACGTGAAATTCATGCCGCGCACCATCGCGGCGGCGACGGCTTTGGGATCGGCGTCCTCGCAAGCAACGAAGGCGTTCTTGCCGCCGAGTTCGAGCGTCAGGCTCTTGAGCGTGTCCGCCGCCGCGCGCATCACCGCGCGTCCGGCCGCGATGCTGCCGATCAGCGCCACTTTCGAAACGTCGCGATGGGCGACCAGGGCGGCGCCCACTTCGCGCCCGCCGGTCACGAAATTGAGCACGCCCGGCGGAAACAACGGCCCGAGCAATTCGGCAATGCGGATGGCGGAGATCGGCGTCTGTTCGGCGGGTTTAACGACGACGCAATTGCCGGCCGCGAGTGGGGCGGCCACGCGCCCGCAGACGAACAGCGTGGGATGGTTGAACGCGGCGATGCGCGCGACCACGCCGAACGGCTCCTTGGTCGTGTAGTTCAACGTCCCCGGCCCCAGCGGCAACGTATGGCCCTTCAATTCCAGAATAAGCCCGGCGAAATAGTCGAAATACTCCGCCGTGAGCATCACGTCGTAGCGCATGCCCTTCGCGGGATTGCCGCTGTCCAGCGCATCGATCAGCGTCAGTTCTTCGACATTGGTGCGGATGATGCGTCCCGCCTCGCGCAGCAACTCGGCGCGCTGACGGGCGGGCATGTCGCGCCACGCCGGAAACGCGGCCTTGGCCGCGGCGACCGCGCGATCGACGTCGGTCGCGTCGCCTTCCGCGACGATGCCCAAAGCCTGGCCGGTCGCAGGGCTGGTGATTTCCATCTCGCGGCCGGAATTGGCGCGCTGCCAAGCGCCGCCGTAATAGACATGGCTGCGGCCGCGCAGAATCGGCTCGAATTTCGGCATAGCGGACATCGGTATCGACCTTTCGTATTAGTGCGCGTTCAACCGCGCGAAGCGCGGCCCATCGGGGCGTAGGCCCAGTCGCGACCGGCGACATCGCGCGCATGGAAATCCGCAATCTCGTTCGCCATCGCCAATGTCATGCCGATCTCGTCGTCGCCGCGGATCAAGGCGGCGCGGCGGGATTCGGGCACGTCGAACGCCCAGCTGCGATTGCCGTGCAGCACCAGCTTGCGATCGAGATCGACGGTGAATTCGGGATTCGTCGCCGCGATCTCCGCCATCTCGGCGATCGCGTCGGCGTCGACGATGCCGGGCAGCACGCCGTTGCGGAACGAATTCTCGTAGAAAATATCGGCGAAAGACGGCGCCAGCACCACGCGGATGCCAAAACGCTGAAGCGCCCACACGGCGGCTTCGCGCGAACTGCCGCAGCCGAAATTGGCGCCCGCCAGCACGATCTTCGCCTGGCGGAACGGCGCCTGATTCAGCACGAAATCTGGCTTTTCTTTGCCGTCGTCATCGAACCGCCAAGCGGCGAATAGGCCTTGCGCCAGATCCGCACTTTGCGAGCGCAGATACGAGCCGGGAATGATGATGTCGGTGTTGACGTTCGTCTTCAGGATCGGCGCCGCGGCGCCGGTCACGCTGGCCATCGGAATCATGCCATCTCCTTGCGGATATCGACGATCCGCCCGGCGATCGCCGCCGCCGCGACCATGGCGGGGCTCGCGAGATGCGTGCGCGCGCGCGGGCCCTGACGGCCTTCGAAATTACGGTTGGAGGTCGCGATGCAACGCTGGCCCGGCGCCACGACGTCGCCGTTGATGCTGAGGCACATCGAGCAGCCCGCCGCGCGCCACTGGAATCCGGCATCGGCGAACACGCGGTCGAGCCCCAGCGCTTCGGCTTGGCGCTTCACCTCGGTCGAACCGGGGACCACCAAGGCGCGTACGCCGTCGGCCACGCGCCGGCCGCGCACGAGTTCCGCCGCCGCCTTCAAATCCGACAAACGGCCATTGGTGCAAGAGCCGATGAACGCGACATCGATCGGCAGACCTTCCATCTTCTGCCCGGGCGCCAAGCCCATATAGCCGATCGCCGCGGCGGCGAGGCCGCGCCGCCCCGTATCGGCATAAGCGCCGGGATCAGGCACCGCGCCGTCGACGCCGACAACGTCTTGCTGCGTGGTCCCCCAGGTGATCTGCGGCGCCACGTCGCGCGCGTCAATCGTCGCGGATTTGTCGAACGCGGCGCCGTCGTCGGTCGCCAGCGTGCGCCAATGACGCACGGCCGCATCCCACTGCGCACCGCGCGGCGCGTAGTCGCGCCCGTCGAGATACGCGAAGGTCACGTCGTCCGGCGCGATGACGCCCAGCCGCGCGCCCAATTCGATCGACAGATTGCAGACGGTCAAGCGCGCTTCGGCCGCCAAAGCGCGGATCACGGGCCCCGCATACTCGATCGCATGGCCCGTCCCGGCATCGATGCCAAGCTTGCCGATCGTGTGCAGAATGAGGTCCTTGGCGCTCACGCCCGGCGCCAACGCGCCGTCGAACCAGATGCGCATCGTTTTGGGCCGGCGCAGCGCCAAAGTCTGCGTTGCGAGGATATGTTCGACCTCGCTCGTCCCCACGCCGATCCCGAGCGCGCCCAGGCCGCCGACGGTCGAGGTGTGGCTGTCGCCGCAAGCGAGAATGCAGCCGGGCAGCGCCAAGCCCAGCTCCGGCGAAATGACGTGGACGATTCCCTGACGCCGGTCTTCGACGCCGAACAGCGGAATGCCGTGCGCCGCCGCGTTGCGGCGCATCAGGCCGAGCAATTCGCGACCGGGCGGAAACGTCGTTTCGGTGCGCGCGGGATCCGTCGACAGAATATGATCTTGCGTCGCGACGTGCAGCTCGGGATGGCGCACGGGAATTCCCCGCCGCGCCAGACCTTCGAAGGCGGTGGCGCAGGTCGTTTCCTGCAGCACATGGCGATCGACGAACAGCAGATCGCGCCCATCGTCCAGCCGCTTGACCAAACGGCTCGTCCAGATTTTTTCGAACAGCGTTCTTGTCATTTGAGACGCGGCGATACCTAGCGTTACTCCACCCGGACCGCGATTTCTGTCAGATGTGCGCGCACCGCTCACACCAGAAAAAAGCCCGTCGCATGAAAC
>JAIUNH010000097.1 GCA_020161965.1 Pseudomonadota bacterium | reverse complement strand
TTCGCGCGCGACGGCGAGCGAAGTGGTGCCGCTATCGATCACCACCGCGTCGCCTTCGACGATCAGCTCGGCCGCCGCTTTGGCGATACGCTGCTTTTCGGCGGCGTAGGAATTTTCGCGCACGGCCGCGACGGCGTCGCGCGTCACCTGATTGATGACCGTCGCCCCGCCATGCGTGCGCTTCAGCAGGCCGCGATTTTCAAGCTCGCTCAGATCGCGCCGGATCGTCGCGATCGACACGCCCAAATGCTCGCGCAACAGCTGGATGTCGGTGAACAGATTGGAGCGTAATAGATCGAGCAAGCGCGCCTGACGCTGCGGCGCCGATCGATATCGCTCAATATCTACGCGTTCTTCGCCCAATTCCCGCTCTTTTCGACGAATTTGACTGTTATCACTCACAGTATGAGTGAATACGATCATCGTCAAGCGCGGAAATTCGAGCGGCTTAGCCGCTTGTTCGCGCTCGATTTTCGCCGAGGTTAGAGCGCGACGATTTCCATCGCCGATGGCCACAGCCCCTGCGTGCAGGCGAGAATCGATCCGCCGCGCGCCATTTTCTCGAGGCCACTAAAGCCGCTGGTGACACCGCCCGCTTCGCGCACCATCAACTCGCCCGCCAGCACGTCCCAGGGGCTGAGATGGCCGTGATAGAAAAGATCGAGGCGCCCATCGGCGACGCGCGCCAGCGCCAGCGCGGCAGAACCACCCTTGCGCATTTCATATCCGGCATTGAGGAAACGCTTCACGCCCGACACGTATTCGTCGACCGTGCGCTTACGCGTGAATTCGATATCGGCCATCGCCATCGTCGGATCGTCGACCGGCGAAACGCGCAAACGCCGCCCGTCGCGATAGGCGCCGGCCCCACGCCGCGCCCAGTATTGAACGCCGGCCGCCGGCTCGTCGATGACGCCGATCTCGGTCACGCCCTTCGCCACGAAGGCGATCGACACACAATAATGCGGCAAACCGCGCGCGAAATTCGCCGTACCGTCGATCGGATCGACGACCCAGAGATAATCACCCGTGCCGCCGCCGCCCTCTTCCTCGCCCAGCACGAAATCGCCGGGAAACGCTTCGGCGACACGCTGACGGATCAGCCGCTCGACCGCGCCATCCGCTTCGGTCAGCACGTCTTGCAGGCCTTTGCGCGAAATCGCGATCGTGTCGAGGCGGGCGAAATAGTCGCGCGCCATCGCCGCACACTCGCCGCCCAGCTTGCGAGCGAAGTCGAGGCGCAGCGCATATTGATCGGTCGTCATGCTGCGGACCGCGCGCCGGTCAAAGCGAGAATTGGCTTCATCGTTTCCCCTGGATCATTTTGGCTTTTCCTCATGCTGGCCCGCGCCGCTTCGCCATGCGGAACGACAACGCCGGGCAGCGGCAGCATCGGAATAAATACTGGTCTCTGTCATTCTATTGTAATAAAAATTACACGGAACGGTCATCGTGAAAACGCGCGGGCCGCAATTCCCGAACACGGGAAATAAAGGGGGAATCGCATATGTCAATGAAGTCGCTTCGCGTCTTGGCAATGGCCGGCGCATTGTCCGCCGTGGCGCTCGCGGGCGCTTGGGCGCAGGATTACGAAAAGCAATTGGTGGTCTACGCGTCGCATCCGTCGGAGATGGTCGATCACTTCACCAAGGAATTTTCCGAAAAATACGGCGTCCGTGTCACCACCATCAAGGCGGGTACGGGCGAATTGCTGAACCGCATCCGCGCCGAGCGCGGCCGCCCGGCCGCCGACGTGATGTGGGGCGGCTTCTCCGACACCGGCTCCTCCTCGCCCGATTTGTTCGAGCAATATCGCTCGCCGGGTCTTGCCAATGTCGAAGCCAAGATGATCGATCCTGCCGGCTACAACACGCCGTTCGGCGCCAGCACGATGGTCATCATGTACAACAAACGCCTGGTCGCGGCCGACAAGGCGCCGAAGACCTGGGCCGATCTCGCCAAGCCTGAATGGAAGGGCAAGGTCGTCCATACCGATCCGTCGAAATCGAGCTCGTCGCTCGCGGCGCTGACGACATGGTTGCAGATCTACGGCAAGGGCGACGCCGCCTGGAAACTGACCGAGGAGATGACGCGCAACCAAAGCATCGTCATCCGCTCCAGCCTCGTCTTCCAGCAGGTTGGCCGCGGCGAATACCCAGTCGGCATCACGTATGAGGAAGGCGCGTTCAGCTACGTGCTCGCGGGCACGGCGGGCATCGTCTATCCGGCCGACGGCACACTGTTGCAGCCCGAGGGTATGTTCATCGTCAAAGGCGGCCCGAGCCCGAAGGCCGCGCGTCTGTTCGCCGACTATCTGCTGACGGTCGATGCGCAGACGCAGCTTGCCGAGAAATTCCCCGGCCGCCGTCCGACGGTGAAGAACATCAAGACGCATCCCGAGATGCTGCCGCCCGAGAAGTTCAAGATCATCGACTACGATGAGGCTTGGGCCGCGCAGAACCGCAAGGAAATCCTCGACAAGATGCAGCAGATTATCATCCGCACGCAGGGATGACGATCGCGATCGACGCCGTCCGCCGGGCAACCGGCGGGCGGCGATCGGCCGCGCAAAGAAACGAAAAGTCTCAGGGATCGGTTGGTTATGGCATCGACGTCGGTACATATCGAAAGCGTCACGAAACAATTCGGCGATTTCACCGCGGTCAACAAGGTCGATATTTCGATCGCGAAAGGCGAATTCTTCACCCTGCTGGGCTCCAGCGGCTGCGGCAAGACCACGTTGCTGCGCATCGTCGCGGGCTTCATGCAGCAATCTTCCGGCCGCATTCTGTTCGGCGACAAGCCCATCGACAACGTGCCCGCGCATAAGCGCAACACCGGCATGGTGTTCCAGAATTACGCGATCTTTCCCCACCTGACGGTGGTCGACAACATCGCCTATGGCCTGCGCGCGCGAGGCTTGCCCAGCGCCCAAGTCGACGAGCGCGTGCGCAAGATGCTCGCCATGATGCGCCTCGAGCATTTGGGCCATCGCCGCCCGCGCGAATTGTCCGGCGGCCAGCAGCAGCGCGTGGTGCTCGCGCGCGCCATCGTCATCGAGCCCGACGTGTTGCTGATGGACGAACCCTTGTCCAATCTCGACACCGAAATGCGCATCCATCTGCGCAGCGAAATCCGCACGCTTCAACGCCAGATCGGCGTCACCACGATCTACGTGACGCACGACCAGGAAGAAGCGCTGATGATGTCGGACCGCGTGGCGGTGATGAGTGCGGGCCATGTCGAACAGATCGGCTCGCCGGCCGACATCTTTTATCGCCCGCGCACGCGCTTCGTGGCGTCGTTCATCGGCGAGAGCAATTTCATGCCCGCCGAAGCCGTGGCGGATGGTGTTTACGCCGTGCCCGGCGGCGGCCGTTTCAATGTGCCCGCCGCGCGCGCCGCCGAGTTGGGCCGCAAGGCGGAGATCGCGTTCCGCAGCCACGACATCACGGTCGGCGCGCCCGTCGCCGGCGGCTGGACCGCGACGGTCGTCGACGCGCAGTTTTACGGCGCCACGACGCGCTTGGTGCTGGATCTGGGCGACGGCAAAACCGTGCAGGCCGCATCGACCGGCCATGCGGGCAGCGTGCCGCCACCGGTGGGGACGCGCGTCGGCCTTGCCTTGCCGCCGGACGCGTTCTGGATTTTCCCGGAAAAGCGCTGATGCAAGCCATGCAAGCGTGGGTCGCGCACCGCATCGGCTTCTGGCCGATCATCACCCTTTTGGTGTTCCTGACGCTGATCGCCTTGCTGCTGATGCCGGTGGTCAACATCATCGGCATGAGTCTGTCGAGCAAGGACCCGAATTCCAGCGTCATCGCCAATTACGTCGAGTTCTTCTCGCGGCGTTTTTATTACCAGACGCTGATCAACAGCGTGCAGGTCAGCGTCGCGGCGACGTTCTTCGCCGTGCTGTTCGGCGTGCCGGCCGCCTATTTCGCCACGCGCTATGAGATTTTCGGGCGCAGCTTCGTACGCGCGGCCGTGGTGCTGACCTTCGTGTCGCCGCCCTTCATCGGCTCCTATTCCTGGGTCGTGTTGTTCGGGCGCAGCGGCATCGTCACGCAAACCCTGGCGGATATCGGGATCAATCTGCCGTCGATCTACGGTGCGCCCGGCATCGTGCTGGTGTTCACGCTGCAATTCTTCCCCTTCGTCTTTTTGATGGTGTCCTCCGGCCTCAAATCCATCGACCAATCGGTCGAGGATGCGGCGCGGAATTTGGGCAGCAGCGAATTGCGCACCTTCTTCACCGTGTTGCTGCCGCTGCTGATCCCGTCGATCAGTGCGGGCGCGCTGCTCGTCTTCGTCGCCGCCTTCACCGATATCGGCACGCCGATCATCATCGGCGAGCGCTTCCGCGTGTTGCCGGTGCTGGTGTTCGGCGAATTCGTCAACGAATTCGGCGGCAGGCCGATCCTCGCCAGCACGCTGGCCGTGCTGTTGTTGACCGTGACGACCTCGGCGCTGCTGCTGCAACGCTGGTACGCGGCACGCCACGCCTACGGCACCTCCGCCATCCGCCCGCTGCTGGTGATGGAACAAACGCCGCTGAAACGCATCCTTGCCAGTGTTTACGTATTGCTGCTCGTCGGCTTGGCGCTACTGCCGGTCATCAACATCGTGATCTCGTCCTTCCTGAAGGCGAACGGCCCGCTGCTGATCGCGGAATTCACGATGGAGAACTACGAACGCGTGTGGCGCACGATCGGCACGCCGCTGTCGAACACGTTGTATTACACCACCGTCGCGACCGCGATGTGCGCGGTCGTCGGCACCGCCGTGGGCTACATCATCGTGCGCCGGCCCGGCCGCTTGGGCGGCTGGCTCGACGGCGTGGTGATGTTCTCCTACGCCGTGCCCGGCATCGTGCTGGCCGTCGGCCTCGTCGTCACCTACAACGAGCCGCCGCTGATTCTGACCGGCACTTCGGCGATCCTGATCCTCGCCTTCTTCATCCGCCGCCTGCCCTTCTCGGTGCGCTCGTCGGTGTCGATGCTGCAACAGCTGTCGCGCGACACCGAGGATGCGTCGATCAATCTGGGGGCCGGTCCGGGACGCACCTTCCTGCGCATCACCGTGCCGCTACTGTCGATGGCGATCCTGTCGGGCGTATTGCTCACTTGGTCGAACACGATCCGCGAGCTCAGCGCCACGCTGATTCTGCAGTCGGGCAATACGGTCACGCTCAGCATCGAGATCTTCAACGAGGTGGTGAACGGCAATTTTGGTATCGCGTCGGCGCTGGGCACGGTACTGATCCTGCTGACCTTCCTGCCGCTGGTGATCCTGTTCGCCTTCCTGGGCAAAAAAGAGGAAGCGCTGGTATGAGCGAAACCGCCCGCCTTTCCGATGCGATCGAGCGCCAGCGCCGCGACGAAGCGGCGGCGCACGACGCGGATTTCGCCCATGTCGCGACGAAGCTCGCGCGGCGTGGCGTCGATCCCGAGACGATCGTGGCGCGGCTATCGAAATTGCGCATCGCCGTGCCGAGCTGGGCGTTGGGAGCCGGCGGTACGCGCTTCGGCCGCTTCACCCAGGCGGGCGAACCGCGCGACATCAACGAGAAGATCGCCGATGTCGCCGCGATCGAGAAGCTCACGCGCGCAAATGGCGAGATCAGCCTGCATATCCCGTGGGACCGCACCGACGATCCCAAGGGCTTGCGCGCCTATCTCGCCGAAAGCGGCATCGTCTGCGGCCCGATCAACTCGAACACGTTCCAGGACGGCGAGCGGCCGAACGATCCGCGCGCGTCCTATCGCTTCGGCTCGGTCAGCAATGTGTGGGACGAAGCGCGCGCCCGCGCCGTCGATCACATGGTCGGCGTCGTGGCGCTGGGCAATGCGCTGGGCAGTCAAGCGCTGACCGTGTGGCTGTCCGACGGCACGAACCATCCCGGCCAACATAGTTTCCGCGGGGCCCTCGACCGGACGATCGACAGCCTCGCCAAGGTCTACGCCACGCTGCCCGATGGCTGGTCGCTCTATACCGAGCATAAGCCGTTCGAGCCTGCCTTCTACAGCTCGGTCAATTTCGATTGGGGGGCGAGCCTGCTGATCGCGCGCAGCTTGGGCCCGCGCGCCCGCTGCCTCGTCGATCTCGGCCACCATCTGCCCAACGCGAATATCGAGCAGATCGTCGCCATGCTTGTTCACGAGGGTCGATTGGGCGGCTTCCATTTCAACGATTCGAAATACGGCGACGACGACCTGACCACCGGCTCGATCCAGCCCTATCAATTGTTCCTGATCTGCCGCGAATTGGTCGACGCCGAGCGCGACGGCGCCTTCGCCGCCCACGCGCCCGATCTGATGATCGACGCGAGCCATAATTTCAAGGATCCGATCGAGGACGTGCTGCAATCGACCGAGGCGATTCTGATCGCCTACGCACAGGCGATGACGGTCGATGCCGCGAAACTCGACACGGCGCGCGCCGAGAACGATCCGGCGGGTGCGCAAGAAGCGCTGCAAGACGCCTTCCGTACCGATGTGCGCGCTTTGGTGCGCGAGGCGCGGCGGCGCAAGGGCGGCGCGCTCGATCCCATCTCCGCCTTCCGCCTGTCCGGCTATCGGCAGGCGGTGGCGCATAAACGCGGTTTCCAGCAAGCGACGGGGCTTTAGTAAAATGGCGACGATCGACGAAACGGTTGAGTCGAGATGGGATGCGGCGCATGCGGCGACGCTGAATGGCGACGAGGTGGCGCTGCTGCTCTACCGCTCCAATCTGCTCGGCGCCGATCTGCGCATCACCAACTACGCGGGTGGCAACACCAGTGGCAAGTCGGAGGAGCGCGATCCCGTCACCGGCCAGACCACGACCGTCCTGTGGGTCAAAGGCTCTGGCGGCGATATCGGCACCCTCACCCGCGACGGCCTAGCGCAATTGCGCATGGAACGCCTGCTCGCCTTGCGCGAACGCTATCGCGGGCCGCAGGACGAGGATGCGATGGTCGGCTTCTACGACCATTGCCTGTTCCATCCCAAAAGCCGCGCGCCCTCGATCGACACGCCGTTGCACGCCTTCCTGCCCGCGCGTCATGTCGACCATCTGCATCCCGACGCCGTGATCGCAATCGCCGCCGCGAAGGACGGCGAAGCGATGACCCAGGAAATCTATGGCGGCGAAGTCGGCTGGCTCGGCTGGATCCGCCCCGGCTTCGAACTCGCCTTGCAGATTTCCAAGCTCGCCGCCGCCAATCCCAAGCTCGTCGGCGTGATGCTCGGCGGGCACGGCATCATCTCCTGGGCCGATACGTCGGAAGCGTGCTATCGCCGCTCGGTCGATCTCATCAATCGCGCGGCGAAGTTCCTGTCGTCGCGCGCGGGCAAGCCGCGCTTCGGCGGCCCGCTTCTCGCCAAAACGCCGGATGCCGCGACGCGCCGCGCGCGCGCCCTTGCCGCGATGCCGGTGCTGCGCGGCCTCGCCTCGCGCCAGACGCGCAAGATCGGCCGCTTCGTCGATAGCGATCAGATTCTGACCTTCGCGGGCTCGGCCGATGGGGCGCGTCTGTCGGCGATCGGCACCTCCTGCCCCGATCACTTCCTGCGCACCAAGGTGGCTCCCGTGCTGCTGCCCGCCGAACTGCCGGCGGACGAAAAGGCGCTGGCCGATCTCGTGCGGCCCTTGTTCGACCGTTACGCGGAAGAACACGCCGCCTATTACAAAGCGCATGCGATCGCGGAATCCCCGCCGATGCGCGATCCGCAGCCGGTCGTCGTGCTGTGGCCGGGTGTGGGCATGTTCACCTTCGCGAAGGACGCCGCGACAGCGCGTATCGCCGGCGAATATTTCACCAACGCGGTGAACGTGATGGAGGGTGCCGAGCGCCTCGGCGGTTATGTCGGCTTGCCGCCGGCCGACGCGTTCAGCATCGAATACTGGGTGCTGGAAGAAGCCAAGCTGAAGCGCCAGCCGCCGGAACGCAAACTCGCACGACGCGCGGCCTTGGTCAGCGGCGGTGCCAGCGGGATCGGCCTTGCCATCGCGCGGCGCTTCCTGTCGGAAGGGGCCGCCGTGGCGCTGCTCGATGTCGATGCCGCCAAGCTCGAAACCGCACGCGCCGATCTCGCCAAAGCGTTCGGCGCCGACAACGTGATCGCAATCGTCGCCGATCTGCAGGATGCGGCGGCGATCGAGCGCGCGGTCGAAACCGCGACGATCGCGTTCGGCGGGATCGATCTGCTGGTCAACAACGCCGGGCTGTCGATCGCGGGCGACGTGGATGTGCTGAGCATCGAGAAATACGATCTGATGCACAACGTAATGGCGCGCGGCGCGTTGCTGTTGAGCCAGGCTTTCGTGAAACGCCTGAAGGCGCAAGGGCTGGGTGGCGACATTCTTTATATCGCCAGCAAGAATGCCGTGTTCGCCGGCCCCAGCAACTCTGCTTATGGCAGCATCAAGGCAGCACAAGCCCATCAAGCGCGCCTGCTCGCGGCGGAGCTCGGCAAATACGGCATCCGTGTCAACACGATCAATCCCGACGCGGTCATCCGCGGCTCGGGCATCTGGGACAAAGGCTGGGCCGCCGATCGCGCCAAGGCCTATGGCGTCGAGCCCGACAAGCTCGCCCAGCATTACGCCCAGCGCACGCTGCTGAACGTCGAAGTGCTGCCCGAGGATATCGCGGAAGCCGCCTTGTGCTTCGTCGGCGGTGCCTTGTCGAAGACCACCGGCGCGATGCTGGCGGTCGATGGCGGTATTGCCGCCGCCTTCCCCCGGTAACGCGGGCGGCGCGAACGGCATGCGCGAACAAGCCATCGCCGTTCTCGATATCGGCAAGACGAACGCCAAATTGCTGGCGATCGACGGCGGTGGCCGCACGCTCGCCGCGATGAATCGCGCTTGCCGCGCGGTCAACGGCGCGCTCGACAGCGAAGCGGTTTGGGAATGGCTGTTGGCGGGCTTGCGCGATCTCGCCGCGCGTTTCGATCTGACGGCGATCGTGCCCGTGGCGCACGGAGCCGCCGGCGTGCTGGTCGATGCGCAAGGCCCCGTCCATCCCGCGATCGACTACGAAGCGATCCCGCCCGCCGCGATCGACGCGGAATACGACGCGCTGCGCCCCGCTTTCGCGCAGACTTTCTCGCCGCGTTTGCCCGCCGGGCTCAATCTCGGCCGCCAGCTTTACTGGATTGCGCGCACGGCGCCCGACGCGCTGGCACGCGCGACGGCCTTCCTGACCTATCCGCAATACTTCGCCTGGCGCCTGTCGGGCGTGATGGCGAGCGAGGCGACGTCGCTGGGTTGCCATACCGATCTCTGGCGCCCGGATATCGGCGTGCCGTCCGATCTCGTCGCCCGGCAAGGGTGGACGCGACTATTGCCGCCGCTCCGCCGCGCGCATGATCGCCTGGGCAAGACGCGGCCCGAACTCGGCCTACCGGATTGCGACGTGTTGTGCGGCATTCACGACAGCAATGCCGCGTATCTCGGCTATCTCGCCGGCGCGCAAACGCCTTTCGCGGTCGTTTCGACGGGAACGTGGGTCGTGTGCTTCAACGGCCAGGGCGATCCCGCCACGCTCGATCCCGCGCGCGATACGCTGGTCAATGTCGATGCAAGCGGCCGCCCCGTGGCTTGCGCGCGTTTCATGGGCGGGCGCGAATACGCGATGATCGCGGGCGATGCGGCGCCGACCGAGGCAGATCTCGCGCGCATCGTGGCGCACCGCGCGATGGCGCTGCCGAGTTTCGCGGAAACCGGCGGACCGTTTCCCGGCCGCAAGGGCCGCATCGTCGGCACGCTCGACACGCCCGGCGCGCGCGCGAGTGCCGCCACGCTCTACCTCGCCTTGATGACGCGCGAGACGCTTCGCTTAACCGGCCCCGCAACGCGCATCTATATCGACGGCGCTTTCGTGGCGAACCCGCTTTACGCCGCGCTGTTGGCGACGTTGATGCCCGAGAACGAAATCTTCGTCTCGCCGCGGACGGATGGCGCGGCGTCGGGTGCTTCGATCTTGGCCCACTGGTCGGACGATGCGCCGCCGACGACAACGCTCGAAGCGCGACGCGTTATGCCGCTCT
>JAIUNH010000096.1 GCA_020161965.1 Pseudomonadota bacterium | reverse complement strand
TCAAGGAAGCGCGCGTCGCGGCGATTCCCGTCTCCGCCTTCTACGCCGACGGCGGCATGCGCTCGGCGATCCGCTTCTGCTTCGCCAAGAAATACGAAACGCTCGACGCCGCCGTCGAGCGCCTTGCCGCCTGGGCGCCCAAGCTCGCGGCGTAATCCGGTTCTGCAATCGATTTCATAAGGGGTTTATCGGCGTTTCCGCGAAGCCCCTTGCATGCGGACGCGGCATGCGGGAAAACCGCATCTCACACCCGGAATGGGGAAGGGGAGAAACGTCCATGGCCGTCAAAGTCGCGATCGTCACCGGTGCTTCCAGCGGAATCGGCAAGGCCAGCGCGGTTGCGCTTGCCAAGGCGGGCTACAAGGTCGGCTTGCTCGCGCGCCGCGCCGACAAGCTCGAAGCCGCGGTCGCGGAAATCAAAGCGGCGGGCGGTGACGCCATTGCCCTGGCCGCCGATGTCGGCAACCCCGCGCAGGTCGAAGCGGCGTTCGGTGCGGTGAAAGCCAAATGGGGCCGCCTTGACTTCCTGTTCAACAATGCCGGTATGGGCGCCCCCGCCATTCCGATGGAAGATCTGACGTTCGAGCAATGGAAGGCCGTGGTCGATGCGAATCTGACCGGCTCGTTCCTGTGCGCCCAATCGGCGATCCGCATCATGAAGGCGCAGGACCCGCGCGGCGGGCGCATCGTCAATAACGGCTCGATCTCGGCTTACGCGCCGCGCCCGCATTCGGCCCCCTATACGGCGACGAAGCATGCGATCTCGGGCCTGACGCGCTCGATCGCGCTCGACGGGCGGCGCTACGACATCGCTTGCGGCCAGATCGATATCGGCAACGCGGCGACGGAAATGACCACGCGCATGGTCGAAGGGCCGGGCGTGCCGCAAGCCAACGGCACGATGATGCACGAGCCGCGCATGGATGTGAGCAACGTCGCCAATTCGATCGTGCATATGGCGTCGCTGCCGCTCGACGCGAATATCCTGTTCATGAACGTCATGGCCACGAAGATGCCCTTCGTGGGCCGCGGCTAACGATGAAGACCGGGGCGGCGTTGCGGATCCTCGTTCCGCTCGCCGCCCTTTTTCTATCCGCGTGCGCGAGCGCACCGTCCTGTCCGCCGGGCTTGGCGGCGGGATCGGCGATCGATCTCTATTTCGGGCGCGGCGTTCCGGGCGGGCGCGAAGTGACCGACGCGCAATGGCGCGATTTCGTCGATCAAGTTTTGATCCGCGAATTCCCGGACGGCTCGACCACCTTCGACGCCAGCGGCACGTGGTTCTCGACGCGCCAGAACCGCACGATTTCGGAACGCAGCGCCATGGTCAGCGTGATCGTGCCGGATGCGCGCCAAGCCGCGCCTAAAGTCGAACGCCTCATCGCCGAATACAAAGCGCGCTTCGCCCAAGACTCGGTCTTGCGCGCCGAACGCGCGGTCTGCTTCGCTTTTTAGTAAAGGCGGGGCTAGCCGCGCTGGCTTGCGCAGCTTTGTGCTGCATCGGCGGCATTGCGCGCTTGCGGGAAAATCTCCGTCGGCTTGCCGAACCCGGCGGCGAACAATTCGTTGACGCGCGACGTATCGCGCGGAAGCTGGATATGCTCGACCTTGCCGATGACGCGGTTGCTTGCGTCGACGCGCGCCGCCAAACCCCACCAGCCGTTGACGGTTTCGCCCGGCACGCCGTAGCGCCGGTCGGTGATCCGCACGATCTTGCCGCCATCCGCTTGCGGCGCGACGCTCGGCCAGAGCATGCCGTCCGAAAACCAGGCGAGGATTTTGCCTTCGCGTGTTGCGAGCACCGGCGCGATCGCGGGATCGTCGATCCGCTTGAAACACGCCCAGGCGATGGCGCCTTTTTGCAAAGGCGAGGCGAAGCCCACGCGGGCACCATCGGGATCGTCGACCACGATGCGCCGCAGCCAAGGCTGGAAGATCGTGGTGTAAACTTGCATATCGGCGACGACCACGCCTTCGGCGCGCAGCTGATTGCGCGCCATCGTTTCGACCGTCTTGTTCTGCGCAAGGCCGTAGAACAGATAGACGGTGCTGAGCGCCAGGCCCGCGAGGATCAGCATGCGCGTCGCCGTCGCGCGCGGGGCGACCAACGCGGCGATCGTGCCGATCAGCAGCGGCAACGTGTAGCCGGGATCGATGATGCCCAGGCCCGACACGAAAAACCGCGTGTTGCTGAACGGCGCGAGCAATTGCGTGCCGTAGATCGTGAACCAATCGAGCAGCGGATGCGTGCCGATGCTCAGCGTGAACAAGCCGATCCAGGCCCAGATCGCGTCTTCCTCGCCTGCCGGGGTGAAGGGCTTGTTCTGGCGGCACCAGCGCCAAGCGAGCCAGCCGAAAAACGGCCCCGTGAGCGCGGCGAACAGGAATGAATGGCTGACGCCGCGATGGCCGACCCAAGCCTCGAACGCATCGGCATTGGGCAGGAAATTGTCGAGATCGGGGATCGTGCCGGCGATGGCGCCGGCGGCGATCGCGACACGGCCCAGGCGCTTGCCCGCGACCGCATAGCCGACCGAGGCGCCGAGAACGATTTGGGAGAGGGAATCCAAAGGGGGGACTTTCGCTGTCGTACAGGTCTCGTTAGATAGGATTCCCGGCCCTCGGATCAAGCGGAACCGACATGACGTTACCCGCCACCGCGACGCTTATCGTTATCGACATGCAACAGGCGGTCGATCTGCCCTATTGGGGCCAGCGCTGCAATCCGGGGGCGGAGGCGGTGGTGGCGCGGCTGTTGGCGGCATGGCGTAAACGCGGTTTGCCGTTGATCCATGTCCGCCACGATTCCATCGAGCCCGATTCCGGCTATCGCCCCGACCGGCCGAGCCACGCGTTCAAACCCGAGGCGATGCCCTTGGCGCATGAAACCATCATCGCCAAGTCGACGAATTCGGCGTTCATCGGCACGAAATTGGAGCGCGTGCTGCGCGATGCGAAGGCGGCCCCGGTCGTGTTCGCCGGTGTCGCGACCAGCAATTCGGTCGAGGCGACGGTGCGCATGGCGGGCAATCTGGGCTTCGAGACATGGATCGTCGCCGATGGCTGCTTCACCTTCGACAAGACCTTGCTCGATGGGCGCGTGATCCCGGCGGCGGATGTTCACGCGTTGTCGCTGGCCAATCTCTCGGGCGAATATGCGCGGGTCGTGAATTCGGCCGACATCCTGGCGGAATGCTGATTCCGCCCCAGTTGCCAAGCCGGGCGCGGGCGGGCAATCTCTGGCCTGCGGGTTGCATCGCCTACCCCCGGTTTTGGGAGAAGTAGGGCATGTCCCTGCCGGGTTTGGGAGATTTCGCGTGAACGCAGCATCCCCTGGCGCGCCGGTTGCCTTCGACGAAATGCGCGCGTCCGACGGCACGGTGCGTGCCGCTTATTCGCGCCTCGCGCAATGGCTCGACAACACGCCGCCCGAATTATTGGCCCGCAAGCGCCACGAGGCGGACGTTCTATTCCGCCGCTTGGGCATTACGTTCGCGGTTTATGGCGAGGGCGGGGACACCGAACGCCTGATCCCATTCGACGTGATCCCGCGCGTGCTGACGGCACCCGAATGGGATGCGCTGTCGGAAGGCCTCGTCCAGCGCGTGAAGGCGCTGAACGCCTTCCTTTACGACGTCTATCACGGCCGCGAGATCGTGCGTGCGGGCAAGATCCCGGCGGAACTGATCGACGGCAACGAACAATACCGGCCGGAGATGATCGGCGTCGAAGTGCCTGGGCGTATTTATACGCATATTGCCGGCATCGACGTCGTGCGCGTCTCGGCCGATCAGTTCTACGTGCTGGAGGACAATGTGCGCACGCCGTCGGGCGTGTCGTACATGCTGGAAAATCGCGAGGCGATGATGCGCCTCTTCCCCGAGCTGTTCGCGCGCAACCGCGTGCAGCCGGTGGGGCATTATCCGGATGAGCTTCTCAAATCGCTGCGTTCCTTGCCGCCGCACAGTGCCGCCGACAAGGACGAACCGACGGTCGTGATGATGACGCCCGGCGCCTATAACTCGGCCTATTTCGAGCATGTGTTCCTGGCCGAGCAGATGGGCGTCGAGCTCGTCGAAGGCCAGGACATGTTCGTCGAGAACGATTACGTCTATATGCGCACGGTCGCGGGGCCACGGCGCGTGGACGTGATCTATCGCCGCTTGGACGACGCGTTTCTCGATCCCGCCGCCTTCCGCCCGGATTCGGCATTGGGCGTGAAGGGGCTGTTCGAGGCCTATCGCAAGGGCAACGTGACGCTGGCGAATGCCGTGGGCACGGGTGTGGCCGACGACAAGGCGGTCTATCCTTACGTGCCCGATATGGTGCGCTTCTATCTGGGCGAGGAGCCCAAGCTCGCCAACGTGCCGACCTATTCGTTGCGCAAGCCCGACGATCTCAAATACACGCTCGAACATCTGCCTGAACTCGTGGTCAAGGAAACCCACGGCTCGGGCGGCTACGGCATGCTGGTCGGGCCCAAATCGACGGCGGCGGAAATCGAAGCCTTCCGTCAGCGCATCATCGCCAAGCCCGAGCTTTATATCGCCCAGCCGACTTTGGCGCTGTCGACCTGCCCGACCTTCGTCGATGAAGGCGTGGCGCCGCGCCATCTCGATCTGCGGCCTTATCTGCTGGTCGGCAAGGACGTGAAGCTGGTGCCCGGCGGATTGACGCGCGTCGCCTTGCGCAAAGGCTCGCTGGTCGTCAATTCCAGCCAAGGCGGCGGCACCAAAGACACTTGGGTTTTGGAGGGCTGATCATGGCGATGTTGTCCCGCGCCGCCGACCAGCTTTACTGGATGGCCCGATATATGGAGCGCGCCGAGAATATGGCGCGCATCCTGGACGTGTCGTATCGCATGTCGCTGTCCTCGACCGACGGCGATTCCGAACATATGCAATGGGGCCCGGCTTTGGTCGTGGCGGGCTGCGAGGGCCCGTTCAAGGAAACCGGCCGCCCGACCGATGCGCGCAACGTGGTCGAATATCTCGCCCTCGATCCCGCCAACCCGTCGTCGATCCGCAATTCGCTGGGGGCGGCGCGCGAGAACGCCCGCGCGATGCGCACCCAGATCACGACCGAGATGTGGGAATCGCTGAACGCGACGTGGCTCGAAATCCGCAATCTCGATTACGAAAAGCTCGAAGCGATGGGGACGCGCGCCTTCTTCGATTGGGTGAAGGAACGCAGCCATCTGTTCCGCGGCGTTACCTACGGCACGATGCCGCGTGACGCGGCCTATCGCTTCGCGCGTATCGGCACGTTCTTGGAGCGCGGGGATTCGACCGCGCGCTTGCTCGACGTGAAGTACCACGTGTTGCTGCCCACGGCGCGCGATGTGGGCGGGGCGGTCGATTATTATCAATGGGGCGCGTTGCTGCGCTCGGTCTCGGCGTTCCAGGCCTATCGGCGCGTCTATCGCGACGTGATCAAGCCGCGCCGCGTGGCCGAATTGCTGATCCTGCGCGCCGATATGCCGCGTTCGGTCGCGGCGTCTTTGGGCGAATTGACCGGGTTGCTCGACGAGGTGCGCGAACAATTCGGACGCAACTACCGCTCGGCCGGTTTGGCCCACACGATCCACGACCGTATCCGTTTCGCCAAAATCGACGAGGTTTTCGAATTCGGCCTGCACGAGTTCCTGACCGATATCGTCGATTCCAACATGGCGATCGGAAAGGCGATTGCCGAGGACTTCGGTTTGCCGTATTGAGCGCGCGAACCGGAGTGCGATGACATGACCTACGGCGTCGGCCTGCTTCTCGAAGACGGACTCGTCCTGTGCGCGGATTCGCGCACCAATGCGGGCGTCGATCACGTCGCCACTTTCCGCAAGATGCATGTCTGGGAAGCGCCGGGCGAGCGCTGCATGGTGCTGCTGACGGCGGGCAATCTCGCCATCGCGCAATCGGTCGTCACGCTGCTGACCGAAGGCATGGGCCCGGACAAGACCGAAACGATCCTGAACGTGCCGTCGATGTTCGAAGCCGCACGCCTCGCCGGCCGCGCGGTGCGCGAGGTCTACGATCTCGACGCCGAACGATTGAAGGAGCAGGGTGCGGAATTCAACATTTCGATGATCCTGGGCGGGCAGATCAAGGGGCGGCGCTTGCGCCTGTTCCACATCTACTCCGCCGGCAATTTCATTGAGGCGACGGTCGAAACGCCTTATTTCCAGATCGGCGAAACCAAATACGGCAAGCCGATCCTCGACCGCGTCGTGTCGGGCCGCACCTCGCTGAACGAAGCGGCGAAATGCGCGCTGATCTCGATGGATTCGACGCTGCGCTCCAACGTCTCGGTCGGCTTGCCGATCGATATCGTCATTCTGCGCCGCGACGAATGCAAACTCGCGGTCAAGAAGCGCCTCGACGAAACCGATCTCTATTTCTCCGATATCCGCCGGCGTTGGTCGGAAGGCCTGCGCTCGGTCTTCCAGACCGTGCCCGATCCCGACTGGAAAGTTTGAGTTTAAGTGCCGATCTTCGACCCGCTTTTTCTGGCGCTCGCGATCCCGGCCTTCCTGCTGGTCGGCGTTTCGAAGGGCGGGTTCGGCGGTGGCCTCGGCTCGATGGGCGTGCCGCTGATGGCGCTGGCGATCCCCGTGCCGCAGGCAGCGGCGATCATGCTGCCGCTGCTGATCGTCATGGATGCGTTCGGCATCTGGCGCTATCGCAATGTCTGGTCGCGCGAACATATGCCGATCCTGCTGACCGGCGGCATCATCGGAATCATCATCGGCTATCTCGCCTTCCGCCATCTCGACGAACTCTGGGTCCGGCTGCTGATCGGCCTGATCGCGGTCGTGTTCTCGGGCAAGGGCGTGCTCGACTCGCTGCGCGGCCGGCATGCCGCGACCGCGACCGAACCGAACTGGCCCAAGGGCGTGTTCTGGTCGATGGTGTCGGGCGCCACCAGCTTCATCGCCAATGCCGGCGGGCCGCCGATCCAGGTCTATTTGCAGCCCTATAAGATGGACAAGACTTTGTTCGTCGGCACGCTGCTGGTGCTGTTCGCGATCATCAACTGGTTGAAATTCTTCCCTTACGTCTATCTCGGCCTGTTCACGTTCGAGAATATTTGGTCGAGTATCGCGCTGCTGCCGCTCGCCCCCATCGGCATGTGGGCCGGGTTCTGGCTGCATAGCCGCGTCGACCAGAAGCGCTTTTATTTCTGGTGCAATCTGTTCCTGTTCGCGACCGGCTGGAAGCTGGTCTACGACGCGACCAAGGGCCTGTTCCTCGCCTGACCCGCGACGGAATGCCCCGGAAAAGGGGCTTGCCCAAAATTACTTTAAGTCTAAAGTATCTCCCCGAGGCATTCTGGGAACGGGGAACGGGCCATGAAGATCGTCAGCATCGGCGGCGGGCCGGCGGGTTTGTATCTCGCCATTCTGATGAAGAAGGCCGATCCCGCCCATGACATCACGATCGTCGAGCGCAACAAGCCGGGCGATACGTTCGGCTTCGGCGTCGTGTTCTCCGACGAAACGCTCGGCAATTTCGCCGACGCCGATCGCGAAAGCTACGATGCGATCACCGCCGCCTTCGCCCATTGGACCGATATCGATGTCCATTATCGCGGCCAGGTCGTCACCTCCAAAGGCCACGGCTTCTCGGGCATGGCGCGGGTCAAGCTGCTCGACATTCTGTCCAAACGCGCCACCGATCTCGGCGTGAAGATCGTCCACGAGCGCGACGTGAAGGACGTGGCCGAATTCCCGGACGCCGATTTGATTCTCGCGGCCGATGGCGTCAATTCCGCGATCCGCGCCAAATACGAGGCGAAATTCAAACCGGCGCTCGATTGGCGGCGCAACAAATTCGTGTGGCTGGGCACCACGCGCCCGCATCCGGCTTTTACGTTCCATTTCAAGGAACACGACAGCGGGCTCTATCGCGTCCACGCCTATCAATACGACGCGACGAACTCGACCTTCATCGTCGAGACGAGCGAGACGGCGTGGAAGAAGGCGGGCCTCGACAAGGCGACGGAAGAACAGACGATCGATTTTTGCGAGAAGCTGTTCGCCGAGGAACTCGCCGGGCACAAGCTGATCGCCAATCGCTCGATCTGGCGCACCTTCCCGACGATCCGCAACGCGCATTGGCATTTCGACAACGTGGTGCTGATGGGCGATGCCTGCCACACGGCGCATTTCTCCATCGGCTCGGGCACCAAGCTCGCGATGGAAGACGCGATCGAACTGGCGGCCGCCCTCAAATCGACCAAGAGCGTCAAGGAAGCGCTCGTCGCCTACGAGGCCAAGCGCAAGCCGCAGACGGAATCGACGCAGCGCGCCGCGCAAACCTCGCTCGAATGGTTCGAGGAGACGGAGCGCTATATCGGCAAGCTCGACGCGCTGGAATTCGCCTTCGCGATGCTCACGCGTTCGATGCGTATCACGCACACGAATTTGAAGCTCCGCGACCCCGCCTTGGTCGCGAAAATCGACCAGGATTTCGCCGCCAAGGCCGGTGTTGCGGGCGCGCCGCCGCCGATGTTCGTGCCGTATAAGATCGGCAAGATGGAGGTGCCCAACCGCATCGTCGTCTCGCCGATGTGCCAATACTCGGCCGAGGATGGTCTGCCGAATGATTGGCATCTTGTACACCTGGGCAGCCGTGCGCTCGGCGGCGCGGGGCTGATCTTGACCGAAATGACCGATGTGAGTGCCGAAGGCCGGATCACGCCGGGCTGTGCGGGTCTCTACAAGGACGAACATGTGGCGGCGTGGAAGCGCGTGACCGAATTCGTCCACGCCAATTCGCCCGCCAAGATCGGCGTGCAGTTGGCCCATGCGGGGCGCAAGGGCTCGACCAAGCGCGCCTGGGAAGGGATCGATGCGCCGTTGGACAGCGGCAATTGGGAACTGATCGCCCCGTCGCCGCTGCCCTACAAAAAGGGCAGCCAAACGCCGCGCGTGATGAATCCTGCCGACATGGACAAGGTCAAAGCCGATTTCGTCGCCGCGACCAAGCGCGCCGACGCGGCGGGTTTCGACATCGTCGAAGTGCATATGGCGCACGGCTATTTGCTGGCGAGCTTTGTGTCGCCGCTGACTAACCAGCGCAGCGACGAATACGGCGGCACGCTTGCGAAGCGGATGCGCTTCCCGCTGGAAGTGCTGGATGCCGTGCGCGCCGCGTGGCCCGCGCGCAAGCCCATCGCCGTGCGCATTTCCGCGACCGATTGGAAGGAAGGCGGCACGACGCCGGATGAGGCCGTCGCCATAGCCAAAATGCTGAAGGCGCATAAGGCCGATATCGTCGATGTGTCGGCGGGCCAGACGGTCGACGACGACCATCCGGTCTATGGCCGCCTGTTCCAAACGCCCTTCGCCGATCGTATCCGCCAGGAAGCGGATGTACCTGTGATGACGGTGGGCGCGATCTCCACCTGGGCCGATGCGAACACGATCCTCGCCGCACGCCGCGCCGATCTATGCGTGCTGGCGCGCGCCCATTTGTTCGATCCGTACTGGACGCGCCATGCGGCGCAGGAACAGGGCTACGACCTGCCTTGGCCGCCGCAATACGCCTCGGTGCGCAGCTTTACGCCGCGTCCCAGCCGCTAGGTTCCTTGGGAAAGCCGGCGGCGGCGAGACGCGCCATGACCGCGTCGCGCGTCGAATCGTCGTAGCTCGACCACAGGCGGATCTCGCGCGATGTGCGTCCGCAGCCCGTGCAGTGCAAATCGGCGTCCAGCCGGCAGATCCTAACGCAGGGCGATTTCATCGCGCGGCTCTTGCACGTAGCATTCGTCGCCGTCGTAGCACGGCGCGATGTTGATCTTGCAATGCTCGCATTGCATATGCCCGTGCACCCAAATCGGGCGCGTCGTGCGGTGGCACCAGGTGCAAACGGGCAAAGCGGCGCGGTTCATGAGGCGGCAGAGTGACCGCGATTCGTCCGATCAGTAAACCCCCGCGACGCGCGCGCGCTGGCGGACCAGCGCCAGCACCATTTTGCAGGCCGGCATGTCGTGCCCCGTGAGCGCGCCCATCTCGACCACGGCGCCCCGCAACGCATCGATCTCCATCGGCTTCTTGGCTTCGAGGTCCTGG
>JAIUNH010000095.1 GCA_020161965.1 Pseudomonadota bacterium | reverse complement strand
GCAAGCCTTCTTCGCGCTCGGCCGGCCCGTGGCGCAGCGGCAGCTTGCCGCCGATGAAGCCCATCTGCTTGGCGAGGTCCGGGCGCGGGCCGGTCGCGTAGAACGTCAGCTCGTCGCGCACCGGCCCGCCGAGCAGCGCATGGACGGGCTCGCCGCGCAGCTTGCCCAGCAAATCCCACAAGGCGAGATCCACGCCCGAGATCGTGTTCAGCACCACGCCCTTGCGGCCGTAATATTGAGTCGAGAAATACATCTGGTCCCAGATCTTCTCGATCTCAGTGACCGGACGCCCTTCCAGGAAGCGTGCGAGGTGCTTTTCCACGATGAAGGCGCCGACTTCGCCCGCCGTCGTCACCGCGAAACCGGTCGTGCCGTCGCTCGCCTCCACCTCGACGACCAGCGTGCCCAGCACGTTGAGGCCGAAGGAGCTGCGCGTCGCCCGGAATTCGGGATATTTCGACATCGGCGTCGAAATCTGCCCGTCGATCCAGTGGCCGCCCTTTTGGTCGTGATAATCGGCCCCGCCGCCGCGCACCGTGAAGGCGCGCACGTGTTTGATCGTCGCGGTCATCGCGCCCTCAGTTCAGTTCGATGGTTTTGGCGTTCGCGGCTCCCGAGGCGAAGGCCGCCTCGATGATCCGCACCGACAGCATCGCATCGGCGAAGCTGCACGCGACGCTCGACCCGGTGCGCACGGCCGCCAGGAATTGCGTCGTGATCCCGCCTTCGTTGGGGCCCGCGACCAGTTCTTCGCGCGCGTCGCCGCGCTTGCTCTGCCACGTCATGTGCCAGCCGGTGGGCATGTTCAGCGGGCGGCGCAGTTCGATCAAACCGTCCTCGCCGAAAATCCGCACCTCGTCCCACATATGCCAGCCATCGTCGATGCAGGCCATCTGGCATTCGAGGCCGGGGAATTCGAGGTCGATGAACCCGCCGCGATCGATGCCGCCGGCGGGGCCGGGGCGCACGCGGCTACGCAGCCGCGTGGGCTTGGCGTCGATTAGCCACGGCACGATATCGGCCATATGCGTGGCACGGCCGGTATAGGCGCCGCCGCCGCCCAGCGACGGATCGAGGAACCAGCCCGCGCGCTCGTAGCCGAGTTGAACGGTCTGCACCAAACGTACTTGGCCGATCCCACCCGCCCGGATGATCTCGCGCGCGCGCAAGCAACCGCGATCGAGACGGCGATTGAACGCGACGGCGTTCACCAGTTTGCGCTTGGCGACTTCGGCGACAAGCGGGTCACCTTCCGCCGCCTTCATCACGAAGGGCTTATCGACCATCGTCGCCCAGCCACGCGCCACCGAATGCGCGATATGACCGCCATGCAGCGTGTGCGGCGTGGTGACGAGGGCGGCGTCCGCGTCGGGCAGATCCTCGATCTTCTTCACGATCTTGGCGCCCGTCTGCTGGGCGATCGCTTCGACCGGCGGCGTGGGGAACGGATCGAAAATCCCGGCGATCTTGAGATCTTTGTCGGCGAGCAGCGTGGGCAGGTGATAACGGCGGGAGAATCCGCCGCAGCCGATCAACGCGAAGCGAAGCATACTGATTTCTCCTAGTGTGCGGGATGTTCGAGGGCGCGCTTGAACAGCGCGAATAACCGCGCCCAAACGAGTTCGGCGGCGCGTTTGTGATAGCAATAGCGTTCGGGGAAGGTGAAGCCGTGCAGCGCCCCTTCGTGCAGCTCGATGCGATGGGGTAACCCGCGCGCTTTCAAGGCTTCGCCGATCGCGGTCATGTGCGCGGGCGGCGCAACGGGATCCTTGTCGGCCCAACCGAAATAGGCTTCCGCGTCGATCTTGGCGATCTGACGATGGGGCGAATCCGGCGCGTCGGTCACCAGCCTGCCGCCATGCATCGAAGCGATGGCGCGCACCAGCTTCGGATAGGAAGAAGCCGCCGCAATCGCGTGGCGCCCGCCCATGCAATAGCCGACGGCCGCCGCGATCTTCTTCGCCGCTTTATCCTTGGCGGCGAAATCGACCAATGCGGCCGTATCGCGCGTTGTCATCGCCGTGGTCGTCGCGTCGTTGAGCTTGACCATCAGCGGATCGAGCTTGTCCTGCGCCAAGGGTGCCGCATCGAAGGACGGGCCGCCGTCGCGATAGAACAGATTCGGCAGCATCACGTAGTAACCGGCCGTCGCAAAGCGCCGCGCCATATCGCGCAATTCCTCGCGAATACCGAGCGCATCCATATAGAACAGCACGACCGGGAACGGCCCGCCTTCGTCCGGGTGGACGACGAAGCACGGCATCGCGCCGTCTTGCGTCGCCAGAACGATGTCGCGTTCGATCATGCCATGCCCACCGGCTTGATCGGCGGCTCGCGCGCGTCGTCGGGGCGGCTGCGGATCATGTCGGTCAGTTCGCGTTGGATCGCCGCGACACCCAGATCGCCGAAGCGGTTATCCATTTCCTGGGGATCAGTCGACAGGTCGTAGAGTTCGCCCGCCCCGCTGACGAGTTCGAGCGTCAGCTTATGGGTGCGCGTGCGCACGGTGCGCAGCTTCAACTCCACGCCGCAGCGCGAGGCGTTGAGGTCCCATTCGTTGAACGCGAAATCGCGCGTCGCGTCGCCTTCAACCAGCGGACGCAGGCTGCGCGAATGGATCGGGCCGGGTGCGGAAATCCCCGCGTAATCGTAGAACGTCGCGGGGAAATCGAGCGTCGACACCGGATACGGCACGATCTTGCCCTTGGGCACGCCCGGACCGCTGACGATGCAGCCCACGCGCAGCAGACCTTCGTAATGTATCGGGCCCTTCAGCAGCAGCCCGTGATCACCCAGCCAATCGCCATGATCGGTCGAGTAGACGACGATCGTATCCTTGTCGAGGCCGAGGCGCTCGAGCTCCAGCATCACGCGGCCGACATTGTGGTCGATCAGCGAAATCATGCCGTAGTAATTGGCGATCAGATGGCGCAGTTGCAGATCGCTTTGCGACGGCGTACGCGACTGTTTGGCGCGGAAGGCCTGCAGTTCCGGATCGTCGAGCTTGGGCGTGCCTTCGAGGCTGGCGCGGTGCCACCACGGGCGCCGGTCGAGATCGAGCGTGCGATGTTCGGGCAGATCGACATCGTCGGGATGATGCAGATAGCACCAGGGTGCAGGCGCATCGAACGGATGATGCGGATCGGGGAACGATGCCCAGGCGATCCAGGGGCCGTCCTTGTTGTCGCGGATGAAATCGATCGTGCGGTCGCCAATCCAAGTCGAATTGTGGAACGCCGGCGGCAGCGCCGAATTCCACGTCTGCGCGGCCCCCACATCGGCGCCGAGCTTGGTCAAGAACAGCTTGTCGAGTAGATCGCCGCGCCCGTCCTTGTGATACCAGGCTTCGTAATTCAGCCCTTGCGGCGGCTTCTGCGGCAAGAACATGTTGTGGCCGGCGATCATCATATCGACATGCTGGAAGCCCATATAGGGCCCGTGCCAATCGCCGGCGAAATCCTGCGAGCTCGACCGGCATTCCGGCCGGCCGGTCGGCTGGAAGGTATGGAACGTCGAGAAATGCGCCTTGCCGATGAAGCCTGTACGCCAGCCCGACTTCGCGAACGTCTCCGCGAAACCGTTTAAGCCGACCGACACCTCCAGATCGATCCCGTTATCGGCGACGCCATGCGTGCGCGGCAACAGCCCCGTCAAAATCGACGCGCGCGAGGGCTGGCACACCACATTGGGCGTGATGCAGGCCGAGAAACGCGTGCCGCCGGCGGCGAGCATGTCGAGATGCGGCGTGCGCACCTTGCGCCCTTCGAACCCGTAGCAATCGCCGCGCTGCTGGTCCGACGTGATGAACAGAATATTCGGCTTCTTCCGGGTCATGTTCACGCCTCGATACGCGTCGCGAAAACCGGCTTCTCGCCGGGGGCGGGCGAATAGCCGAAATCGCCGCGCGCGATCAGCGCGTCGCGGCCGCCGAATTTCTCGATCTTCGCTTCTTGGTCCGCGAAGGCGCGCGCGTTGACGGCATCGGGATCGAGGATCTTGCGCAATTCGGCTTCCATCTCGCGCAATGTCTGCGCGTGCGCGGCACTCTCGCCCAGATCCTTCGTCTCGCCCGGATCGGTTTCGAGATCGTAAAGCTCCGCACGGAAGCCGACGTGATGGATGTATTTCCAGCGACCCTTGCGGATCATGAACATGCCGGTGATCGAGCCGGCGGCGTGATATTCGCCCAAGGCGACACGCTCGGGATCGGAGGCCGCGTTGGCGAGATCGACCAGCGATTTGCCCGGCAGTGCCTTCTCCGTCGCATCGAACGGCAAACCCGCCGCCTGGACGATCGTGGGATAGACATCGACCAGCGTGACCGGCGTGGTGCAGGTCTTGCCTTCGGGCACGCCCGGCCCCGCGACGATCATCGGGATCGCGGCGGCTTCCTCGTAATGGATCGACTTGCCCCACATATGGCGCGTGCCCAGATTGTCGCCGTGGTCGGTCGAGTAGATCACGCGCGTATTGCCGGCGAGCCCCGCTTCCGACAACGCCGTCAACACGCGGCCGATATTGTCGTCGAGGAAGCTGACCATGCCGTAATAGGCGGCAAGCGCCACCTTCACCTTCTCCGGCGTGAAGAAATCGTCGTAGCTCATGCACTCGCGCAACGCCTTGACCGACGGATGGGTCGGATAGTCGTTGGGCTCGTAGAGGCGCGGCATCGGCAGGCTTTCCGGCGGATACATCGCGAAAAACTCAGGTGGCGCGATCAGCGGGAAATGCGGCTTCACGAACGACACGAACAGGCACCACGGCTTCTTCAAAGCCGGGGCGCGCGTCTTCAGCCATTCGACGGCGCCGTCGCGGATGTTGCGGTCGTATTTCGCATAGGTCGACTCGCCCGGCCCCGCCGCTTTCGCCAGATCGGGCATACCGCCGCGCGCCGCGGCTTTCGGCCGGCGGATAAGGCCGAGCAGATCGCCCTGCCCGTCCACGACATGCAGCGGGATCACTTCTTCGGTGAAGCCGTTATCGTCCTTGGCCGAGCGGAAATGCAGCTTGCCGATCGACATCGCCTCATGACCCGCATCACGCAAGCGATGCGCCCAGCTGCGCCGCGTGCCGTCATAGGGATGCGCATTGTCCCAGCACGCGTTTTCAGCAACGTAAGTGCCGGTATGCAACGACGCGCGCGCAGGCACGCAAATTGGGCAATTGGTGTAGGCGGCGGTGAATTTCGTGCCGCGCGCCGCCAGCTTGTCGATATTCGGGGTGCGGACGATCTTGTGGCCGTAGCAGCCCGATACGTCGCGGGTGTGCTCGTCCGACAGGATGAAAAGGACGTTCGCTGGCTCGCTCATCGTTTCCTCGGCAAGGTGGTGACGTAGGGTCCGGCCGCCGGCTGGGCGGTGCGGACGGGAAATTCGTCGGTCATTTGGGGATGCAAGGCGGCGACGCGCGCATCGAACGCGGCGATCGCATCCTTGCCGTCGATCGCGGCAAGAACGGTGTCGTAGACGCGTTCCTCGCCATGCTCCAGCCACACGATCTCGTTGTCCTTCGCCGATTGGGTACGGTCGCCCCAATGCGACGTCGCGGGCTCGATCGCAAATCCGTAGACGCCCTCGCCCAGCCCTTGCCATTGCTGCAGGCAGATGAAGCGCTTGGCGTCGTACTCGACCATGAAGCCGATCTGGCGCGCATCGTTGATCAACGCCGTCGGCACGCGGCCTTTGGCGTCGGGCACCACGTCGTGATCGAAGACCTGCTGCACGAAGCGCGGGGTCGGGCCGGCTTGGGTGCGATAACCGCTCTGCTGAGATTCACGCGGCGTGTTGGCGGCGCGCGTGGCGCGAATGGGGGCCGCGAAGCGGGCACCCTCGTCCAGCAACGGCCAGCCCATATTGATGTGATAGAGCATCATATGCGGCGTGCGCGCGAAGCCGCGATTGGCGACCGTATCAACGATGCACATTTCGCGGCCGCCGATTTTGGCCTCGATCCGGCGCGTCAGCGTCAGATGCTCGCCCATCGAATGGGCTTGGACAACCACGCCCTCGCACCACAAGGTGCATTCGTCGCCGTCCCAGATTTCGCCGTAACCCGTCAAGCGCGCGGGCTGGAACGCCGCGCGGCCATGCATCGGATAGGCGATTTCCTTGCGCAGCGGCAGATCGAAATGATCGGCCGGCCCGCGATCGGGCTGGCGGATGTGATCGACGCCGCAGGTGCACAGCAGCCCCGAGAAGCCGCGCATGAAACCCGTGCCGCCCTCGCCCTCGAGATCGAGATAGGCGGGGCTACGAAAGCCCGTGCCCGATTGCCACGCGAACGGCGTGCCGCGCCAATCGAAACGGCCGATATCCATCGAACGATCGACAAGCACCGAGAAATCGAGCCCGCCGCCGGTGCGAAATTCCAGCACGCGCACGCCGCGCTCGGGGCCGTCGTCGAACGCCACCACTTCAACGCCAGCCACTTGGCGGGCGGCCCCCACGCGACGCTCGAACTCGCGTCGCGTCAGCTTCTCTCCGAATAAAACCGGCATTACTTCACGGCCCCCGTCGTCAAACCCTTCACGATGTAGCGTTGACCGAACAGCAGGAAGGCCAACGCCGGCACCAGCGAAAGCGCGGCCGTCGCGGCCATTTCGCCGTACTTGATCTCGTAGCCTTGCGCGAATTTGGCGATCGCGACGGGCACCGTCGCGGTCTGCTTGGCGGTGAGGTTCAGCGCCACGGCGAACTCGTTCCAGCTGAAGATGAAGGTGAGGATCGCGGTGGCGGCGAGGCCCGGGGCCACCAGCGGCACGATCACCTTCCAGATCAGATAGGGCGTGGTACAGCCGTCGATGCGCGCGGCTTCTTCCAGCTCCACCGGCACTTCGCGCACGAAATTCGCCATCAACCACAACGCCATCGGCAGATGCACGGCGACATGCGCCAACGCCAAACCGAAATAGGTGTTGTCGAGGCCAAGCTCGCGATAAAGCGGGAACCACGCCGCGACCAGCGTGATCGGCGGCACCATGTGGAACACGATCGCCCAGCCGAGCAGCGCATGCACCACCAAGCGCGATGTGCCCAGCCGTTCGATCGCGTAGCCGCCCAACGTCGCGACGATGCAAATGCCGATCGTGCTCGCCGTCGCGACGACCAAGCTGTTGAACGTGTTGTCCATGAACTCGGTCGTGCGCGAGAACAGCACTTCGCGGAAACTCGCCAGCGTGGGCGTGAAGAAGATTTCGCCCTGCAATAGCGAGATCTGCGTCTTGAATCCCGCCGCGATGATCCACACAAACGGGACCAGCACGAAGATCGAGATCGCGATCAGGAAAAGGTGGAAGAACGGCACCACCCGTTTTTCGAAGGGCATCATGCCGCGTTCCTCCCGCGCTTTCCGGCCATCAGCACGCCGATCATCGCCAGGGAAATGAAGAACAGCACCGTGACCGACATGGCCGAGCCATAGCCCATACGGTCTTGGGTGAAAAAGGTGCGGTAGATCGTGTAGCTGATGACTTCGGTCGCCGAACCCGGCCCGCCGCCCGTCAGCAGATAGATTTCGTCGAACACCTTCAGCGAAGTGACGAGGCGGAACAGGAACGTCACCGCGATCACCGGCATCATCATCGGGATCAGCACGTAGCGCATTTCGGCCCAGGTGCCCGCCCCGTCGACGCGCGCGGCTTCCTGCACGTCCTGCGGCAGGGATTCGAAACCCGCCAGCAGCAGCAGGAAGCAGAACGGCGTCCAGTGCCAGATATCGACCATGATGACCGAGGGCAGCGCCCAGGCGCGCGTGCCCAGCCAATCGACCGGGTGAATTCCGAATACGCCGATGAAACCGTTCACGAGGCCGAAATCGTAATTGAGCATCAGCTTCCACACGGCGCCGATCAGAATGCCGGGCACAAGGATCGGCAGAATGAAGATTGTGCGGTAGAGCACGCGCCCGCGCGCGATGCGGCTGACCGCCCAGGCCAGCAGGAAGCCGAGAAGCACCTGCGCCGCCACGCCCGCGATCGCGAAGATCGCGGTGTTTTTCAAACCCGCGATCAGCAGCGAATCTTCGGCCAAGCGCGCGTAATGCGTGAAGCCGACATAGGACCAAACGGCTTTGCCATCGACCCAGGAGATTTCGTTGACGCTCATCGCCATCAAATTGAGCGTCGGCAGAATCGACATCGCCAGAAAGACCAAGATGGTCGGCGTCAGGGCGATGCGTCGCCAAAGCGTATCGTGTGTCGCGCGTCTCGAAGCCATAACGATCCAATCCGAAGGCCGCCGCCGATCCCCTTACGGGGATCGGCGGCGCACCGTTTCGTGTCTCAGAGTGCGGCGAGCTTGCCGGTCTTGTAGCCGGCGCGCTGCATGATCGCGTGGCATTCGTCCGACAAGGTGTTCAGCGCTTGCGCGGTCGTCATTTCACCGATGACCGCCTGGTTCAAACGCAGCTCCAGCGCGTCGCCGATCTGCGAGCCTTCCGGCACGCTCCACATCAGCTTCACGTAGTCGGAGCTATCGGCCATCGCCTGCATCCAGCGGTTCTTCGGATCCTTGGCGAGGTTCTGATCCGCCAGCACGTCTTGGCGGACCGGCGGCGCACCGGCGGCGAGATACTTCATCTGCGCGTCGCGCGTCTGGAACCAGTTGAGGAACGCCAAGGCCGCGCGCTGGCGATCGGCCGGCACGTTCTTGGGCACGCCGGCGAGCCAGTGGCCGAGCACCGGAGCGGGCTTGCCCTTGGCCGTGCCCGGAACCCGCGCGGCGTTCAGCTTGCCGACCACCGCCGACTTGGAAGGATCGTCGAGCTGCGACCACGCCGCGATGACCAGCAGCGCATGCGCGGCACGGCCGGTGGCGAGGTTTTGGATGATCTGCGCCTGGGCGAGACCGCCGGTTTGCGGATGGCCCGCTTCCTTCGCCATGCGGATATAGAAGTCGAGCGCTTCCTTGGCCGCCGGGCTGTTGATGGTGATCGTGTAGTCGCCCTTGGGCTCGTCGGCGAACAAGCTGCCGCCGAAGCTGTAGAGATACGGCCACCAATCGTAGGAGATGTCGTTCGGGTTGCCGCGGGCACCGCGCTGCACGATGCCGTAGATGCGCGGCGGGTTGTGCAGCTTCTTGGCGTTGGCGAGCAGTTCGTCCCACGTCGACGGCACGGTCAGCTTATGCTCGGCGTAGAGATCGGCCCGATACAGCAGCAGTGGAATATTGCCGTTGACCGGCACACTCATCAGCTTGCCGTTGGGATCGTGCGTTTTGTTCGCTTCGTTCCAGAAGACCGTGTTGTCGTAACGGATCATCTGCGGATCGAGCTTGAAGTTCGCGTCGATCTCGTTGATCGGCTTCAGGAAGCCGCCATGGTACATTTCTTGGTAGTAGAGGCCGTTCATGATCAACAGATCGAACATGCCGTCGCGCGCGCGCACCGAGGCGCGCTGCTTTTCCAAGCTGCCGCCGAACGGATTGACGTCGAGATTGACCTTGTTGCCGGTTTCCTTCTCGTAGGCTTCGACAGCACCGCGGAAGCCATCGAACCACGGCGAGTTGTTGATCACGATGGTGAACGGGATCTGGCGTGCGGCTTGCGCGCGCGCGCCGGGGACCCAGGAAAGCGCCGAGACGGCACCCGCCCCCATCAGAACTTCGCGACGATTGCTGGTGAACATGCGTCTTCTCCCTTTACCGATGTCGTCGCCGATTAGCCGGCGGTCACGTTGTTGCGGGCCGCCAGCGCCTTCATTTCCTCGTACTGGCGGTTGATCTCGGCCTCCAACTCGGCGCCCTTCATGAAGGCGGCGCTCATGTTGAATTCGGCGAACTTCTGGACCACCTCGGGGTCCTTCATCGCCTCGCGCAAAGCCTCGGCGAAGCGATCGACGCGCGCGGCGGGTGTGGCCTTGGGCATCCACCACCAGTAATTCAGATTGAGCAGCAGATCGGTGCCTTGCTCGCGCGCGGTGGCGAGGTTCGGCCAGCTCGGCAAACGCTGCGGCGCGAAGATCGCGATGATCGTCAGATCGCCGGAATCCACCAGGGGCTTCGCCTCGTTGACCGTCAGGAAGGCGCAATCGACATGGCCGCCGGCCAAGGCCGTGCGCGTCGGGCCGCCGCCGCCGGTGTTGACGTAGCG